>JAZUEA010000336.1:0-3549 GCA_045639945.1 Myxococcota bacterium | reverse complement strand
GTGTGCTCACGCCGCGGCGCAAAATCTCGCGCATGCTTGCGTGGCAAAACGAGAAAAGCGAAGCGCGCTGCTCAACCAAAATACGCTCGTGCACCAAGCGTTCGATGCAATTTTTAACCGCTTCGATTGAACCCAAAAGCCTGAACAAAATGCATTCGAGCGCCAATCGATCGAAGCTCGCCCCCAAAAGCGCAATCCACTCCAGCGCACCGAACAACTCTTCTTGATGCGCCCGCTCCAAACGAAAACGCGCTTGACGGCGAAAAACCTGCCCTAACGATTCTGGCCAACGCTGCGGCTGCGATTGCCAAATCACGCGGTTTTCAGACAGGCACAAAATACCTTGCTCAAGGAAGAGTTCGAGCAATCCCCAAGCGAATCGGGAATTTCCGTTAGAATGAGCATAAAGCTGCGAAAAAACAGACGGCTCAAGCGGCAGAATCGCATCAAAACCAGCAGCCATTGCAGCGGGCTCAAGCGGACGCAGTGTAAGCGTTTCGACGTTTGAAGCAACATGCTGCAAAAGCTGTCCAATCGCTGATTCTGTAGTATTTCCAGCACGTTCCGGCGAATAAGTCAGCAGAATCAGAATGGGGAACGGATGCTCTTTGAGCGATGCTGCCAGCGCACTCAGAACAACAACGTCCTCATCCGTCACCTCGGACTCGTCCAAATGGATCATGAGCGGACGATTGGCAGCAAGCGTTTCGAGCAACTTAATAAAGCACGCGTTGAACTGCAGGTGGTGCGCAACTTCAAAATCGTCGATACGCTCCAAAAGTTCGTCGCCCGCAATCAAACTCGCGGCCAACAACGCATGTTCTTCGAGCGAAAACGAATCCTGCGCACCCAAAAGCTGAAGAACGGAGCGAACTTGCGACTCGGCAGCGAGTCGATCACAAGGCAGCTGTCCAAAAACTTGGCTTAAAATCGCACGACAAGCACCACCCAGCGCATGCGGTCCACCAAGCACGCGCATCCAATCGCCATCCAAAATCTGATCGCGCAACCAAGCCACGAGCGAGCTGCGGCCTAAACCTAAATCTCCTGCAATTGCAATAAGTTGCGGCTGACCATCCACAACCATGTGCGCGCGTTGCCAAAGCCAGTTGAGCTCCGACTCACGGCCCTGCAACATGAACAATTCGCCCGCTTCATACTCGGGTTCGTTTTCTGGCTCGGCCTGCGTTTTTTGAAAATCCGTAAATGAATCAATGGCTTCGAAGTCATGAATCGGCTGTCGCTCCATTGAAATCGACGGACTGTGGAAAGGCGCAAGCGCTGCTCGCATCTCATCTGCTGAAGCGAATCTCGCTGCGGGATCTTTTTCGAGCGCGTGCATCACCACGGCTTCTAAGCCAGGCGGCAACACCAAACCTTCACGCGGCGTGAGCGGCTCTACAGCTTCGAGCACATGTTTGAGCGCAACCGCCATGCCATGCGCACCACTAAACGGCGGATGACCACTCAAAAACTCATAGAGAATAATGCCAACCGCGTAGAGATCGGTCCACGGCCCAACGCTGCCGTGACCACTCGCCTGCTCCGGCGCCATGTTCTGCGGCGTGCCCACCGCGTCTCCACGGCGCTGTGTTGCATCGTCACCGTTCACCAATGCCAAACCGAAATCTATCAATTTAACACACGGCTGATCGTTTGGCGTTTGCGGCGGCAAAATGATGACGTTTTCAGGCTTGATGTCTCGGTGCACCACACCGTGATCGTGAATGTACTGCAGCGCCTGAAGGAGTTGATCGATGAGGCCTAAAATCTTTTGTAAATCAGGCGCTTCGTCGCGGAGATCCGCCATTGACATGCCATTGCACAATTCCATGGCAAGGTAAGGCACGCCCGCCCGATCCTGGCCGTAGCCGTACATCCGCACAACGTTTGGGTGCACCAAGCTACCAGCCGCTCGGGCTTCACGAAGAAAGCGCTTCAAAATGCGACCTTCCTTCGCATACTCCGCTCGTAAACATTTCAGCGCGAAGATTTGACCACTTTTGAGATCTCGCGCACGGAACACTCGCCCCAGCCCGCCTTCACCAAGCAAGCCTTCAAGAGCGAAACGATCCGCAAAAATGACCCCCATCTCAACTCTCAAATCGCGAAACTGCGCGCAGCTTATTCGTCTGTGAATTAATGAACAAGTTAGTTGCGCACACTTCGAATATTGTTGATTGAGTCTGGTGAATCACTCTTTTTCGTTAGCTGAAATCTAAATAAATTTAAGGAGTTACGAACGCCTGCAAAAATTACAGGCGTTCGTTTCAAGAAAGTTCAGCGAAGAAAGGACGCAATCCACGCCATGTATCGTGGAGCGATTCGGGAATCACGCGAATATCTGCAATGACCGGCATGAAATTGGTGTCACCACCCCAACGAGGCAGCACATGAAAGTGCATGTGGTCAACCACGCCTGCACCTGCACAAGCACCAAGATTCATACCAACATTGATGCCTTCGCAACCGTACGCCTTTTTTAAAATCGCCACGGTTTGCTGCAAACGCAGCATCAATGCTTGAGCGGTCGAAGTTGGGAGGCCGGCAAAATCAGCACCGTGCGCAACCGGCATCACCAACAAGTGCCCGTTATTATAAGGGAATCTGTTCAGCATGATGAGCGTTTCTTCATCGCGGAAAAGGACGAGATTTTGCTCATCGCTTTCCGGGCCGTGAGCGCTCAAAACGCGACAGAACACGCAACCCGGCTCGTGCGTACCACCCGAGCGGATATACGGCATGCGCCAAGGTGCGAAGAGGCGTTCCACCTCAATCCTCCAACGGACGCTCAGAATTGTCGACGCGAAGCTTCAAAGCCTTGCCGACAGTAAAGACCGGCACGCGACGCGGCGGAATGCTGACCATATCGCCAGTCTTGGGGTTGCGGCCCATACGTCCCTGGCGCTCCTTGACGCGGAAGCTGCCCAAACCGCGAATTTCAACGTGCTCGTTCTGAACCAACGCAGTGGAAAGTGTTTGGAAAATCGCGTTGACCGCGCCTTCCACGTCCTTCTTGGTCCACTTGTTCGTAAGCGAGGCGACCGACTCCACGAGATCGTTCTTCGTCATGGTATAACCTACTTAAAAAGCCTGGTCGAAACGACCGGGCTTAATCATCGATATAAAATCGCTGGAAGCGCGCCAACTGAAACGCTGGCGCGAAAAGGGCGGATATTACTCGTCGCGGAGACGGCCGAGCTGCTCACCGAAGACGTCGCCCAAAGAGGCAGTGCTCTTGCCCTGCTTCTCGATGTAAGAACGGGCATCGCCGCTCTCTTCACCGTCGACGGACTTGAGGGAGAGACCGATCTTGCGCTCTTCACGATCGACCGAGATGATCTCGGCGAGAACTTCGTCGCCTTCCTTGACGACGTCGCTCGGGGTGTTGACGCGCTCGTTCGACATTTCGCTGACGTGGATGAGACCCTCAACGCCGGGCTCGAGCTCCATGAAGGCGCCGAAGTCGTGGAGCTTGGTGATCTTACCACGAACCACGCGACCGATCGTGTAGCGGTTCGGGATTTCAGCTTCCCAGGCATCCGGACG
>JAZUEA010000335.1:0-6233 GCA_045639945.1 Myxococcota bacterium | reverse complement strand
GTTGCCGAGGAAGTTGTGGAAGAGAATGTTGAGACTCTTGGTGAGGAATGAACCTCCGGCGATGTCGGCGGTGAAGCGGGTTCTGGCGGCAACGTCACACCGCAACACGACGCCGGCGTTTCTCAAGATTCCGAGAACGATCACCACGGAAGTTCCAGCGACGGTTGCAGCGCGGTCGGTTTCACTCCCTTCAATATTTCAGGGTCACCGCTTTTACTCTTGTTGCCGCTGATTTTCCGTCGCCGTCGCGCGCGTTAATCCTCAAAATCTCACACTTTTTTTAACAAGCCGCAAAATCTCATCTCAGTTTCTCTCAACATCTGATAGGGTTACGCGCGCAAGAGGAACATGAGATGCCCATCGAAACACTAAATCAACTTGGCTTTGTCAAAATCCCGGAATCGGTCCAGCGACACATGGGCCTGCGCCCCGGCGACAAAATCGACGTGCGCATCCTGGAGGACGGCCGTGTCATGATGGTGAAAGCGGGCGTCGTTTGGTCCACGCAACCCGCCCACGTTAAACCCAAAAAAGCAGCTCCCATGCTTACGGTTTATCCCACACGCGGCGAGTACGATCCGCACCACGTTTCCAAAGGCGACGTGCAAGTTCCCTTTGGACAAAGCGATTACCACTTTAACGACGAAAAAAACGATCCGTCGAATCACCGCTGATCACCACTTCCCCGCCCGCGCAACTCTCTAAACGCACCCAAAAATCAGCAACCACAATTCAAGTGCAGCATTTTTGTGCTTCAAAACAGGCGCACTGTTTTTGAGCGCAAGTCTCGCGCGATTTTTTAGAATTCTTTGTTTTTAAAAGGGAATTTCAGGCGCTCAAGCGGCGCGTAAAAAAATGAGGAAGCGTTTTGAGAAGCAGAAATTCAGTTTCAATCGCCCAACGTTTCTTCATCCGCTGCGATCTCAAGTTCTGCCGGCATTTTTTCGGGTTTCACGGTTTTGCCAACCGAAACGCGGCAGAGTTCGCTGAAAACACCAGCGATCATCGAGAGTTCCTGCGCGTTTGGATTTGCTCGCGTCAAAATTTTGCGAAGCGTGCGCGTAAAAATCTCGGGATTGCGGCCCGGCGGATAACCCACAGCTTCGCAGCAGCGCTGAATGTGCGCAAAAACAGCTTCCCGCGCCGGCGTGGGCGCATTCAACGCCTCAACCACATGCCTGGGCGTGTCATCCGTTGGGCGAGCCAGTTCATACGCAATGCACGCAACCGCGTGGCTCAAGTTCATGCTTTCAAAGCGTTCTGAAGTGGGAATGTGAATCAGAGCCTGGCAGCGATCGACTTCCTCGCGCGTGAGACCGGTTCGTTCATTTCCAAATAAAAGCGCGGTTTTTCCGTCGCCGACCAAGCGGTTTGCAAGTCCAACCGCCGGCCATGAAGGCGGCGCAGACGGGTCGCGAAGTCGCCTTGAAGTGCCCAAAACGCGCACACGGTCTTTGAGCGCTTCCTCCAAGGTTTCGTAGGTCTCGTACACAACTTTGTCGTACGAATAACTTGAGAAAGCGACGAGATCCTCTTCGTTAAAGGGTTCCGCGCCCACAACACGAACGGATTCCAAGCCAAAATTCGCGACCGCACGAATCACGCTGCCCACATTGCGAACATCGCTCGGATGGCAAAGAACAACGCAGGTATTCTCGCGCATGAACTCATCTCCCATTGCTCAAAACGCGGCGCATGATAGAGAGAGGGCGTGCTAAACGCGAGAGCTCTTTCAAAAAGTGCTCCAAATTCGCGCCACAAATGAAAGAGGAGAAAAACGAACCGTGAGAAAGTTTCGCAGCCACGGAGACGGCCATTTTGAGCTCAAAGATTTTCACCAACTCGGTGAGGACTGCATTTTTGAAGAAAATGTGCGCGTTTTTTGCGCGGAAACCATTTCACTGGGCCGAAACGTGTACGTTGGCCACGAAGCTTGGCTTAAAGGTCATCCACACGGACACATGAAGATTGGAAACGACGTTTGGATTGGCCAAGGTGCGTTTCTGCATTCTGCGGGCAACATTGAAATCGAAGATGAAGTGGGCATTGGACCATTTGTGCGCATCTTGACTTCAAAACACGGCGAAGCAGGCGTGGAAGTCTCCATTTTGGATGCACCTCTCGAATTTGCGCCGGTGGTTCTCGAAAAAGGCTGCGACATTGGCATTAACGCGATCATTTTGCCCGGTGTTCGCGTTGGAAAAGGCGCTCAAGTGGGCGCAGGCGCAGTTGTGACCAAAGATGTGCCGCCTTACGCTGTGGTCGCTGGAAATCCTGCGCGCATCTTACGCATGCGGTCGTAAACGCGGTTTTAACAGCTCAAAATCGCTTCCAACGCCTAAAAACAGCTCAACAACAGCTCAAAATCTCGCCCACAGCCTCAAAAGTCGCTGTTCTCGCCTCAAGTTCTTCAAAACAAACGCGAAAAACACAGATCACGAGAAAAAACGCTGTGCGAACTTCAAAAAAACGCTAAACAGACGCGCATGAGAGACATTGAAAAAATAACTCAGTTTAAAAAGTGGCCCGGTTGCGTCGCGGCCGTTGTGTTGTTTGTTTGGTACGCCTCAACCATGAATACCGGATTGGAATTCTTCGATTCCGGTGAGTTGGCGCTCGTTGCAAAAGATGGAGGCGTTTCCCACCCACCAGGTCAGCCCATTTACACGCTGGTTTCTTATTTGGTGGCGCGAATGCCAGGCCTAGATCCGTTGGTAGCCCTTAATGGACTCTCAGCGGCGTGCTTAGCGCTGTGTGCGTTGCCTTTGGATGCGTTGCTCATTCGCCTCACACATGGAACGGGCACGTTGCGTTTGTTGGCGATTCTCGCAGCGTTTGCGCTCGCTCCCATGTGGGATCAAGGCACGCGCATTGAGATTTATGCCTCCGCCACGCTTTGTTCGCTCTGCCTGCTCGCGTGGGGCGCAAAAGCAATTGGTCTTGGTGGCACCAAACCGCTCAGAAGTCGCTCTTGGCTTGGGTTAGGTCTTCTTTCCGGCATTACAGTTTCCGTAAATGCGGTGTTTGGCCTCTCCTCCGCGGCGGCGGTTGGTCTTTGTGCGGTGCCGGGCTTCTTTCGCGACGAAACGGGCTTTCATGCTTCACGTGGCATGCGAAAACTTTTCAAATCCACGGGATTTGCAGCTGTAGGCGCCATTGCGGTGGTTGGACTCGCTTATTTTTACATGATCTCAGCCACCAAAAATTCTGAGGGCGCCTTTGTGTGGGGTGACTTTAACTCTCTAAAGGGATTTCTCAGATTTTTGACCGGTGGTGATTACGGACACACGCGAAGTGAAACGGCAGCACTTCAAGCCAGCGAAGGCGTTTTGCCGTATGTGTTTTCACATCTCAAAACCTGGTTTTTATGGATTGTGAAGCAAGGTGGCGCGCCTGTTTTGTGCACTGCGTTTTTGGGATTCTTTACCAGGCGTTTGAGAAGCGCTCTCATTTTGTGTGGCCTTCCCATTGTGGCATTGCTTTGGTTCACACTTCAGAATCCCGCGTTTTTCCCAGAAATTCCCGACTACAACGGCTATTTGGCGCCCATGTACGCCTTAAGTGCTCTGGGACTTTGTGCGTCGCTGCAGATCATTGCAAAAACCACGCGCTACTGGGTTGCGGTGCTGGTTGGCTGCCTTTTAATCGCCTCTGCACTCATGGGAGAGCGACCGATCACAGAAAGAACGCGCCATGACATGCAGGCGGCCAAAACACTGGCCGAAAACTACATTCAAAACCTGCCTAAGGACTCCATTCTGATTGCAGGCTCAGATCACGTCGTGTTTTCCATTTTTTACCTTCAAAAATACGCTGATCTGCGGCCGGATGTGCTTTTCATCAACTGGGGATTCGCTGGAAATTCTTGGTACTGGCGGTACTTGCATCAAACCTACAAGTTCATGCCAGAAATCGACTTAAAAGCACCGAACTCGGCGGTTCGACTGGAGCGGCTCTTTTCAGCCCTACCCAATCGCCGGATTTTCACAGAAAACTTAAGCATTGCACGCCAATTTGAACGCACCGCTTGTCCAGCAACGTTCACAGTGGAGTTGATCACGCCGCCCGCCGAATGTGACGCCAGCTTGGAAGATGGCAACGCCTTCTCCACGGTTTTAAATGAGCTTTGGCGCTCTAAAGCAGGTCGCGACTCGATTGGCTCGCACATTCTTGCTCAAGAAGGACGTGCCCGCGCAGAAGCTTGTTTTTTTACCGGCAACCTGAAGTGCACCATGGAATCGCTGGCCGCTGGCACGCCGTATAACCTGCCCATTCCCAGTGATTTGCCCACTTCAGGTGCTCGTGGATTCCTTCCGAAATTGCCTGAAAAGGTTTTATTTGCATCCGCTGAGCAAAACGCCGTTGTGGGCGCCTTGATCCTTCATCAAATTGGTCTCAATCCCGATTCCTGGCTTTCTGCTGCCGAAAACTCGCCTTCCTCGTTTTCAAAACCCGCCCAAACCTTCTGAGACGCGCTCTCCAATTTTCAGAAGCGCACCGACCCTTTTAAAAATCGCTCCCGCAATTTCAGAAAGTGAAATCAGGACGTTCCCCCCGTTTCTGAGATTGCAGAAACCGGGGGAATGGTCTTTCCCCCCGTTTCTGAGATTGCAGAAAGTGAAATCAGGACGTTCCCCCCGTTTCTGAGATTGCAGAAAGTGAAATCAGGACGTTCCCCCCGTTTCTGAGATCGCAGAAACCGGGGGAATGGTCTTTCCCCCCGTTTCTGAGATTTTTGTATAAAAAATTCCGTTTATTTAACCGAGAGTTACAGACGAAAATCCGAGAAATACTCGTTTTCAGTATTTCTCAGTATGTTCAGTGCTTTTTACACGCGTAATCGCGCATTTCTCACATTTGAGAAGCGCGTTTTGAAAGCTTGGCGGGATTTCTGAGCGTTTGGGAGACGTGTTTGAGGCGACGAAAGCGGCTTTTAAGAAACGGAATACGCGAGGCGGAATCCGATAAACGGCGACGGCACTTCAGGAGGCCATGGCATGCGCGAAACACACGCCACAGGGTGGGAAGGAATCGCAGAACAACATCCACGCAAGTAACACAACCGCGGTTGGTCGCGAACCGACGTTAACGTCCATTCCATGACGCCGGTGGCCAAATCCTGAACGCCATAAGGCGAGCAATCTTCGGGGAACGAACCGATGTCGCCGACAAATGGATTTTCATTTCTGCAGAACGACGGTTCGTAGTGATCGCCCCACGGCCACTTTCTGCCGTCAACACCACGCGCCGCTTTTTCCCATTCCGCAGAGCTGGGAAGCCGATACGGCACGCCATCACGCTTGGCTCGCCAGTGCGCGTAGGCATGTGCGTCGCGCAACGTAATTCCTGTGACGGGGCGGTACGGTGCAAAGCCACCAAAGAGTTTCTGACCGATTGGGCCGTACATCGGCGGGCCATTCGGCGTGATTCTAGGCAGGCGAAGCGCATACTCTTCGGGATGGTTTCTCTGCAAATCTTCGAGCCACTCTTGGTAGTCGAAATAAGTGACCGGGTGAACCGAAATGCAGAAAGACGGCAGAGCAACCGATCTTGCCGGTAAACCTTCGTCCAACAACGGATCGCCGCCGTACCAAAACGCGCCCTCGGCGATAAAAGCAAAGCCACCACGCAAATCACGCGGGCAATTCACTTTCATGACCACCGACTTCGAGCGATGAATCTGAAACGGCAGTTTGATCGTTTGACCTTGCATGGCCACCGTGCAAACGCCGGTTCCCTGCGGGATTTCGGTCAACGACATCGGTGTTGCCGCGCGCAAAGAACGTTCATCGGCGCGCCGAGCGTTCGGCACGAATCCCGTGCGCTTGATCGTAACCGGCAAACCGGACGGCCGCGTTTCCAACGACAACGACGCGCCCAACGTGAGCCAGTGCTCAAATTGACCGTCGGTATCGATCGCCCGAATCATGCGCGCGTACCAACTCTGCGACGTTCGGTCCTTTGCGTTTTCGGCAATCAGGTAACGCGTTTGCAAAAACATCGCCAAGTGCGGACGAATCGCATCATTGCCTGCATTGAGCGACAAACGCGCCAAGGTGACGGCTTCAACGATGTACTGCTCGATCTTTTTATATTGTTCTTCGAGTTGCTGACGTGCTCGGAAGAGCAACATGCGCCGTTCCACAGGATCGGCGTCTGCAATTTCATTTCTGAGAGATTTGATCTGCGCCAACAACGGATCGAGCTGCTCTCGCTCTTCGCTGGCTTTTTGG
>JAZUEA010000334.1:0-3243 GCA_045639945.1 Myxococcota bacterium | reverse complement strand
GTTGTTTTCGAAGACGGAAACTGCAAGTGCGAGATCGACGAGACCAACAACTGCGACGAAGGCGAAATCTGCGTCGAGGGCGAGCTCACCGAGTGCAAGTCGAGCAGCGAAGTCTGCGGTACTGACGAAGACGTTGAGGTTGAGGCCTGCAACGGCGAGACCAAGCTCAAGAAAGTTGTTCATCGCAAGCACTTCTTCGATGCAGAGATCGCCGCGTGCAGCACGGTCGACAGCGATACCGACGCGGAGCCCGAAATCTTGGGCGAGTGCGAAGGCTCCGAAACCTGCGTGCTCGAAGACGGCGTTGCGACGTGTGTCGAAAACCTCTGCGCAGCTTCCGTTAAACCGGCCGATAGCTACAGTTGCGGCGTGGATGAGAACGGCAACGCTGTGAGCCTGCTGGTTGTGGCCACGGAATGCGATCCCAAGACGGGTGAGTGGGCGACCGAAACCACCGTTGCGGCCAAGTGCGCAAAGACGGCTTTCTGCTCCGGCGACAACTTGGTTGCCACTTCTGATTCGTGCGACGAGCTCACCGGCCATTGTGCTGCCTCCGAAACCATCGACTGTACAACTCAAAACACTGAAAGCTCTTGCGACGGCGACACGATCGTCACCTACACAGGCACGTGCTTCACGTCCAAGTTGGGCAAGGCGAGCTGCGGCGTTGTTGAGGTCGAGCGCATCGAGTGCACCGGCGAGCAAGTCTCGTGCGACGCCAGCGACGAAACCGGCAAGACGCTGTTGACTCAAAAGATGAGCTGCGTGCCTGGTCAAACGGAATGCCAGTTGAGCGAAGCGCAGGTCACAACGTGCGCCGACGAAGTGAGCTGCGAGCCCGCCGACGTCGAAAGCACCAAGCTCTTGACCAAGCGCGGCTTCTGCCAAGCAGGCGAAAAAGGCGCGAGCTGCCAGGTTAGCGATGAGCCGAGCGAGCTCGATTGCACCGAGAACGTCGACGCGCCGACCTGCGAGGGTTCGTCCATCATTTCGTATCGCGGCGTTTGCAGCGAAGAAGCTGGCGAGCCTGCTTGCAAGTCCGTGGCTAATGAGCCGGTTTTGTGTGAAGGCGAAGAATCCAGCTGTGATGCCGACGGCGTGAAGGTCCAAAAGTTCTCGCTGAGCTGCGAACCCGGCATGCTGGAATGCCAAAAGATCGAGAGCGAAGTTGTGGACTGCCAAGCCGAAATCCCCGCTTCCATGTGCGAAGGCGAGAGCCTCACGCTGCAAACGGGTGTGTGCGCGCAAGGCAAAGGCAACTCCGCTTACTGCGAAGCTTCCGTCGTTGAAGTGAAGACGTGTGCTGGCGAAGTGTTGAGCTGCGATGCCGATGGCAAGACGCTCATCACAGAAACGCTTCCGTGTGTCGCGGGCGAATTGGATTGCCACTCTGAACAACTCAACGCCCAGGACTGCGGCCTCGAGATTGAAGCTTCGCGCTGTGATGGTTCCGAACTTGTCACTTCCGAAGGTGTCTGCCAACTCGGTGAGGGTGGAATCGCGGCGTGCGCGGCCAGGGAAATCACTCGCGAAGACTGCAGCCGGATGAGCAAAGAGAGCGCTTGCGAGGGAGATGAGCTCGTCACGTACTCTGGCATTTGCGAGCAAGTGGATTCCCAAGCTGCATGCAATTTTATCGAAGACAGCCGCACCAACTGTGAAGGCAACGAGCTCACTTGTAGCGACGACGCTCAATCCGTTTTGAGTCGCCACCAAGAGTGCGTCCCTGTAAGTACAGAGTGCACATGGTCCGATTACGAACTCTATGATGACTGCTCCGTAAAGAGCGAGCCTGCAACCTGCGACGGCAATGACTTGGTCACACGCCGTTACGTTTGCTCCTTGAGGAGTGGAATGGCGGATTGCGAAATGCAAGAGGACCGACTCAACTGCGAAATAGAAGGCATTGAGCGTTCAAGTGAGTGCAGTGGAAACACGTTCGTGACGTTCCTACGCGGATGTGATGCGGGCAATAACGCGTGCACGAGTGATATCATCTCGGAAAGCTGGGACTGTGGCGATGATGTTTGCGATCCCAACGGCGGTTGCGTGCCTTCCGAAGAAAATAGCGAGAACCTCTAAGGAGGAAACGCCTTCGCTTCTTGTTCCTGCCTTTAGACTCTACCTTCTTTAAGCTCGCCTCTTAAATCCTCGATAGAACCCTTCCCAAGAGTAAAGCTCGCAATCACGAACGATGAGAGCGAGCTCAACCTGTGAAAAGCCCGCAATCGCGATCGATGAAAGCGAGCTTAACCTGAGAAAAGCTCAAAACCGTGAACAATGAAAGCGAGCTAAACCTGTGAAATGTTCGCAGGTGTGATCGAAGCGTGCAAGCTCAGCAGGTGAAAAGTCCACAATCACGATCGTTGAATGAGGGGTCAGCAGGTGAAAAGTCCAAAACTGTGATCGAAGGGTGATGGCTTGGAAGGCTAGAAGTGTGCATCAAAAGAGTTTGATTTGGGGTTAACTGCTTAAAAGTTGAAAACTGTGATGCGTGAATGAGTGGTTGGAAGGTGTAGAACATGAAATCATGATCGATGAATGCACAACTTTAAGGTGTTAACCCTCAAGTCGAAGATTTTCGATGCGAGCATTTCAGGTTTAAAACCTGCAATCGTGATGCGCGGATGTAGGTGTAGAATGCGAAAATGTTCAAACTTGAGGTCGCGAATGGGACCTTTGAAGTTGTAAAGTCGTCATCAAACACCATTGAACGCCAACTTTTAGGGTAAAAAACGCAATTCTTTGCTGTTTGATGGATACAATCTTCGAGAAAAGCCCTTTGAACGTGTGTTGTGGTGCTCGCTAAGCCTTGGAATTGGACAAATCTGCATTCAAGAGTGGAGAGCTCAAGACAAATGTTGCTCGCAATCGCGATTCAAGATCGCAAACAAATCCAAGGTTGAGCTGACGTTCACGCTTTGCGGTTGAGATAGCATTTGCTCTGAAGCTGTCTCCAAAATTTGAAGAAGTAAGCAAAACAGCGCTGAAGCTCGAAACTGTGTTGTTTAGAAGTGAACGAAATCAGCGGGAAGGGCAGCGGTGAGCGGAAAGGCGGCGAGCAAAGAGAGTGGCACGTTACTTGTTGTCGTTGTTGCCGTTCACTTCAACGTCTTTGAGCTCGAAGATCGTAACGCGAGAAGGCGTGGGGTACATGGTCAAAGCCAGCATCTTGCCGTTCGGGTGGAAGGCTGCCTGCGCTTCAGCTGCGAGGGCTGGCTTGGGGGTGACCAAGAAGTCGGA
>JAZUEA010000333.1:0-4798 GCA_045639945.1 Myxococcota bacterium | reverse complement strand
AGTAAGACGCGCCATGAAATGCCGCTCGTGCCACGCTGAACTCGCTGAAAATGCAAACTTCTGCGCCATGTGCGGCCTTTCTGTGCATCAAAATGCCGGCGTTTGCGAGCGCTGCGGCCGTCCTTGGCCCCAAAATCGCAGAAAAATCTTCTTTATTCTCTTCTTTGCCGGCATTTTTATCGCGCTCGCCTACTATCTCTTCTTAAACTACGTGGCTTCATTCATGGTTTTGGGCGATTGATTTCACGGTCATCGCTTAAGCAGCAAGACAGCACGCCAATTCCTCATAAAATCCATTTAAATTCAATCGATTACAGATTTGGCATTTGAAAAAATGCGCATGAATTTTGAAAAAGCGCTAGATTCTCGTGCCCTATTTTGCAGAGGAGAGGAAATTGGCCGAATTCAACGAGTTACAGCGCGAACTCTCCCTCAAAATTGTCTACTGCGGACCAAGCGCCAGCGGAAAGACCACCAATCTGGAAATGCTCTCGCAAATGGCTCCCAGAGAAGCATGCGGAAAACTCATTCGCTTGGCTTCTCGAGCTGGGTTTACGGCGCTTTGTGATCGTTTGCTCCTCTGCACAAGGTTAAAAACAGAGGATGGCCGCTCGCTCAAAGTCAAACTCAAGATTTTCACAGCGCCAGGGCAAGATCGCTTTCATTTCACACGAAAAGCGCTTCTCAAAGACGCAGATGCTGTCGTGTTTGTGGCGGACGGCCGGGCAAATGGAAATTTTGAAAACCAAAAATCCCTGCACGACTTGCACCAACTTCTTTTGAGCGGCGTTCTCAAAAAAGATCTGCCCATTGTGATTCAGTGCAACAAAAACGACCAAGGCGATGAACGCATTTTGAACATGCTCAAAGCTCACCACCAAGTATTTCAAGCAGTTGCACTTCAAGGACGCGGCGTTCGCGAAACGCTCGAAGGTCTTTTAAAAATTTGCTGGTCGCAAATCCGCGAGCGATGGGCTCCAATGCTCGATGAAACCTCTTTTGTGAATCAACTCTTCGAAGGTTTTCAAAAATAAGGTTACCCGTGAGTGATCTCATAGAAACCGATTCCCTTTCCTCGTCGAACTGGTCTGGTGAAATGGCCATTGACCAGATTTCCCTCGAAGACATCTGCGAACAAGACCAACTTGAAGCCATTTGCCAAGGTTTCTCAGCTTTAAATGACATTGGCATTAAGCTGGTGTCACAAAGCGGGCGTGAAGTGGTGGATGTTTCGCGCGCAGGTGGCCTCACTCGATGGTTGCTCAGTCAGCCCAAAACGCAAAATGCTCTGCGAAACTTTCTCATCCATCTAAACCAAGCGCCGATTAACCCTGAAAATCCCACGGTTTTGGTGGAACCCATCAGCGAGCTCAAGTATCTCGTCTTGCCCATCACGTACGACTTTGAACTCATCGGTCGAATCATTTGTGGGCCTTACACAGAGCACCATCTCCCACAAATCCCAAGTCGTTTGGGCATCACAGACGCCTATGAAGCGCAGCGCTACCGCGTGTTGAGAGGCGCAATTCCCAGGCGCTTAGATGACCAGCTCAAAGAGAACATGAATCTGCTCATGCGCACGCTTTCCAGCATCATTCATGCAGGCTATCGCGCGCAGCTGTCCTCTAAACTGCACTGTGCGGCAATGCAGGACGCCTACGCTGAGCTTCAACAGAAGAATGAAGAGCTCACGCGTAAAAACACGGAGCTTGAAGAGCTTGGGAAACTGAAGAGCCAGTTTCTTGCTACGCTTTCACACGAGCTGCGAACACCGCTCACAACAATTCTTGGCCAAGCGGAACTGTTGCTGCAACCACAGACGGGCACGCTCAACGACGCACAACTTTGCTTTGTGCAATCGGTGTTGGCGCGTGGTCGATCGCTCAATGAACTCATAGGAAATCTACTTTCAGTTTCCGAACTCGACTCAAAACCGGCAGTTTTGCACGTTTCGCTCGTTAGACCACTCTCGATCTTGCAGCAATTGGTGCTTTCGCATCAGTCAAATGCCGAGCGCGCCGAAATCGAGCTCAAAACTGAAGCACCTGAAAACATTGCTCAGATACGCGCTGATCGTCACAAGCTTCGACAGATCTTGGATCAGGTGCTTTTGAACGCGCTCAAGTTCACAAAGGCCGGTGGACACGTGAAAGTTTCGCTCGCCGAAGTTGAATGCGACTGGAGTTCAGACCAAAAAGGCGTTGCGTTTACGTTCAAAGATGATGGCATCGGTATCGATCCGTCTGAACATGAAAAAATTTTCGAGCCTTTCTACCAAGTCGATCGAAGTGCCACACGCGCGTATGCGGGCACTGGCATCGGACTTCATTTGGTCAAGCAACTGGTCTTGGCACACGATGCCAAGATTGAACTCCAAAGCGCATTGGGCTTGGGTGCGGAGTTCAAAATCACGTTTCCTTGCAAATCACCCAAGCTTGCAAAGCCCAAGCCTCCAGTCTTTCCCGCTGCAGAATCGGGCGTGTACCCTGCTTTAGATGCAGCCCTCCTTCAAAGCGAAGCGACCAAGTGCGAATCTGATCGCTAAGCTCCCCTGCCTTCGATCTCACTTCAAATTCCATCGCCTCACATCACTCGCCTGTGATCACACGCGCCGTGTGCGCGCCTCGCTACACCAAACTCGATCTCATCGCCCGTGATTTTTGTGCTCCAAGACCTGCTCTGCGCACAGAGGAAAAGCATTCATTCGCTCAGTCCAAATGATGTAAATCGCAGCGCTTAGAACTGGTGCACAGCGCACCACTTTTGAAATGGAGTTCAAAATGCTCAGCGAAGCGGACTACGTTGCACGCATTCAGAAAGTACTCGAAAAATATCAAGCACCCGTCGATCTCTCTGATGACTGCGCTTATTTACGTGAGAACACCGCACTCATTACCACAGACGCGCTGGTTGAAGGCGTTCACTTCGATCTTGAGAGAGACTCACTTGAACAAATTGGTGCACAAGCCGCGGTGGCGAACCTAAGTGATGTGGCTTCTTCTGGTGGTCTCCCAGGTTGGTTGGTTTGGTCTGTGATTTTGCCGCCCAACTTCCCAGTCGAGAGTTTTGAGCAAATTTGTGAAGGCTTTGTAAAAACAGCCGCGCAATGTGGGGCAAAAGTTGTTGGTGGTAACCTCACCGTAAAGAAAATGCCACTCACGCTCGCCGTTACTGCAGGTGGTGACCTTGCGGGTAAAGCACCACTTCTTCGTTCCCAAGCAAAAGAGGGCGATGATCTCTATGTTTCAGGCCTGGTCGGTGATGCAGGGCTTATCTTTACGTGTCCAAATGCCAAAGACTTTGATGAACTACTCTTGGCAAGGCATGCTTGGCGACCGCACTTTAAAGAAGCAGCCTTGTTAGCTCAAACAAAAGGTTGCCACGCTGCCATGGACATCTCGGATGGTCTCTGCCTTGATGCCAGTCGTATGGCCAAAGCATCTGGATTGGTGGTGGAAATCGATTCTTCTCTCATTCCCACTTCAGAACTATACAAAAAACACTTGAGCACGCCCATTCCAGCCATGACAGGTGGAGAAGATTACGTGCTGCTCTTTGCTTCAAACGAAAAACCACCATTCAATGCTTATCGCGTGGGTAAATTCCGAAAAGCGATGAGCACAGAATCTGCGGGCACACTTCTCGTTGATGGTAAAAAGCCCACATTCTCTTTGGGCTACGATTACTTCACCTACAACGCAGTTAAATCCTGATTTTCCTTCCCTCCCTATCGCCGATCTGCTGGCTCTCGTTTTAAAGCCTCACCACTTCACAATGATTCTGTGAGTAAATTTCAAAATTCTTAAGACTCTCTTTTGGGAACGCGAGTACTAGCCGAAATGCCTCGTGTGCTCCGTTTAAGATCAGAGAAAAAATTCAAAATTGAACCTTCAAACGCATAGGATTTGAGCATTTTGAAAAATTCCTATGATCCCCAAGGTGGGATTTGAGCATTTTGAAAAATTTCATACTTTTCCAAGGTGGGAACCAAATGAATTTTTTTAATTCATACTTTTCAAGCACGGGAAAACCATGAAATTAAAATTTTCCTTCTAAAAACTTCATTTTTTAGGCTCAAAAATTCAAATTTTTCGTATTTTTGCTCATTTTTGAAAACTTAAGTTCAAATATTCAGTTCTTTAAACTGTTTCTTGCAGCATTTTTTAAAAGCTCTGTAAGCATTGCTTTAGAATTTGAGGATTTCTCGATTTATCAATCGACCAAGACAGAAAGAGAGAGCTCTCGTAAAAACTACGAATCACCTTTAAAATGGCTCTTAAAAATTTGTCGTTTTCCTCATATCGGAGTACCTAAACTCACAAACGAGGAGGTGCCATGTACAGTCTCTTCCAATGGTTGAGAGCATTTTTTTGGCCAGGCTTTGTGCTGCTTTTATGCGCAATTGGCCTGATTCAGAGCGACTATGCTCCAACCGAGGTGACGACAGCGTGGCGCTCTTTACCTTGGCTTCTCATGCTTTGTGCAACAGTTTTAGGCATTCGATTTAATCGATCGAGAGTGGCTTTTTCAGCCATTCTTTGCGCGCTTGTCACGGCCATGCTCTTGCGCACGCCAGTTCAACGTGATTTGACAGCAGTCGGCCTTGGTGTGGGTCTCTGTTTCTTTTCAATGATTCAAGAACGCGGCTTTTTAACGAGGGCTTCTCTCTCGCGCTGGGCTTACCTGGCTTTGCTGTTCTTCACTGCGATTTTTGCGACCAAAGAAAGTCTTTCTTTCTTATCGCATGACTTTGGCATTCAAGTTCCCAGCAATTTTTCTTTGAGCACGCTGCTTGTAC
>JAZUEA010000332.1:0-3640 GCA_045639945.1 Myxococcota bacterium | reverse complement strand
CAGAGCCATCTGCTTCAGATTTGAATTCGTTTCTCAGGGCATTTTGAAGCGGCGATAACTCGGAATCGTCGAAAGAAGAGTTTTCTTCAGACGCTGCAACGAATTCTTCAAGAGAAACCGTTGTTTCGTGCTGACCGTCGATCCACACTTCAAGGTAGTTGCCCAAAATAGAGGCATCGCTCAAAACCTTTTCACGCGCGATCAAACGGTAAGTGTGCAGCTTTTCGGTATCAAGCTTGAGCGAGAAATCTTGCTTGTCAGCGGTTTTCGCGAGAAATCCAGCTTTGCCACCACCAATACACAAGTGGCTCACCTTGTTGGGTGAAGACCACATGTAGAGCATGACAGCGCATTCATCTGCGCCATTATCCTGGCTCAAACGAACTTCAACGAATGACCCCAGCTGATTATCGCTGCTGCGGTGGTGATTTTTGTTTGGCGCGTCGTAGAAGTCACCCTCAACTCGGAAGGGATGATCTTTCTGATAGTCAACGTGCATCAAGGTATCACTACCTTCACGCAGCGTTACACCGTAAGTCTTAGGCGAAAATCCCTTTTGCGGCCCTTCGCTATCGGCGAAATAGAGCAGAACGTCAGGATCGATCGTCTCATAAACGCCGTTGCCGCTCTCATGTTTTGAGCCAATAACGGTGGGTAAGCTGGAGAACGAGAAAATACCGGACGCACACGGATCTGGTGGCGAACAGTACGTCTTGGCCACACACGTGTAACCGGTTGGGCAGTCGGAATCTTCACTGCACGGCGGGAGCTTGGGCTTGTCGTCGCAGCCCAGGGAGAGCAGCGTACCGAGGGAAAGCCCCAAAAGACCTAATGAAATCGCGGAGTTATTCTTTTTCACGGGTACATGCTCCCATCATATCCGCTGTCGGAGCTCGAAAGATCGCGGAAGGAAGATTCGTTCGTGTCAGGCCACACCAGGATCAAAATACCGGTCAGCAGCAGCGCGCCACCGATGCTAAATCCAAGGATGGTACCAAGTTTCTGGTCGTCCAAGTCGTCAGACAACTCGTTGTATCTGTCTGCGTCTTTGCTCTTCAGGCCGTTCATGTCGTCGCTGGTCGACGAGGCTTTCACCGCGAAAACGGTGCCCACGACCAAGCCGGCGATGCCCAAACCAACGGCGCTCCAGCCGACCGGCGGCCGCCAACCGTGCGATTCGGGGTTGATTTCGTTGCCGGCGATCAAGTTGTAGGCCGTGCGCCGAAGTGCAATGGTTTGGCCGAAGTTCGGGTCAAACATCGCGGAGTGACGGCCCTTTGACGAGTAGTCCGCGAACACGTAGCCCTGCGACGGCAGGCCGCGCAGCGGTTGATCCACGTCGCGCAACTCAAGGCCTGGCGTCAATTCCCAGCGCCAAAGCTGGAATTTTTGGCCCGTCGGATCGCTTCGGACACGCGCATCGCGCTGCTGGAACCACTCACTGGCCGTCAATCGCGCGAGCTCATCTTTCATTTCGAGGTCGTACAAAACCACGATATCAACGCTTACAGGGTTGTTATCATTGATCTTTTGGTCAACGATGAACTTAACCTTCAGCCGTTCCGGTCCAGAAGGGCCACAACCGAGAACGGTCAAAAGCATTGCATACATCAACCCGAAAGCAAGGCGCGACAACAGTTTTCGCGCTTTTTTCGGCACTGCGCTGAGGAGACCAGTAGGGTTATCCCGCATCGTACACCGCCATCTAAGGTTCAAACGTAACCACGCGAAATCACTCATAATTTCACGCAAACTACGCCACTTGCAGGTCAAAATAAGCCTACAAGCGCTTCATTGTGCAGCAAATCAACAGAAGATGCGAGAGAGATGTTAAGAAAGTGAACAGGACGAAAAAATCTTACAAAAAGTTTGCTGATAAAATTTTCACAGCAAATCAGACTTCATTTTTTTAAGATCTTTTTGGGAATTTCAGTTAAGGACAATTTGTTTGCTGAATTTTGACACGCCGCCTTATGCGGCCTCATGCATTTACGCAGAGGAGTTTCAGTTGCGCGCTGCAGATTTTATTGTTCCCGTCGCCGCCTTCCTCATGGCTTGTTCAGGAGCTCCCGAAGTGAAAAACGACGTTTCCGCGACCCAGGCCGCTTCCGTTGAGGCAGCTAAAAACGTTGATGATATTTACACTTACCAGGTCGATGCACCGTTCTGGGAAAGTGCCGCAGCCTTGGATGCGGATTGCAACTCGCACATTGAACACGCGAAATTGCTGCGTGAAAAGTTCATCAAGAGCACCGACTCGACAGAGGCTCGCCTCGAAGTTCTCGATGCGATGTACCGCAGCCTGAACCGTGTGATTTTCACGGCGAGTTTGTACGCCAACACCAATCCGGATGCCGATATTCGTGAAGCTGGCGATCAGTGCGAGCAGAAAATGCAGGCGGTGTTCACTGATTTGAGCCTGGATCGCGAACTGTACGATGCCATCGCCGGCCTCGACATGTCCGCTCAGGACGCAACCGCTCAGCGTTCAGTCCAAAAATTGCTGCAAGACTTCAAGCGCGCTGGCGTGGATAAAGATGAAGCCACTCGCAAGAAGCTCGCTCAACTCGATGCCGAGATCTTGAAGACCGGTCAGCAATTCGACCGCAACATCCGCGACGACAAGCACTCCGTTAAGTTCACAGTCGAAGAACTTGAGGGCATGCCCGAAGACTTCCTCGCGTCGCACCCCGCTGATGCTGAAGGGTTCATCACTCTCACCACCGACAACCCCGATTACATGCCGGTTTCCACCTACGCTAAGCGCGAAGCCACGCGTAAAAAGATGTTCGTGGAACGCATGAACATTGGTTACCCGGGCAACGAAGAAACTCTCAAGCAGCTCATCGCGTTGCGCCACGAGTACGCCACCACGCTCGGTTACAAGAGCTGGGCCGAATACGCCGTCGCTGATAAGATGGCCAAAACGCCCGCTACCGTTGAAGATTTGATCAACAAGGTCTCCGAAATTGCACGTCCGTTCTCCGAAGCTGAGCTCAAAGAATTGCTCGCGATGAAGAAGAAGGACGATCCGAAGGCCGAGCGCGTCGAGACGTGGGATCGCTTCTACTACACGAACAAGGCGCACGCTGAGAAGTTCAGCATCGATGCCCAAAAAGTCCGTACCTACTTTGATTATAATAAGGTCCGCGACGGCATTTTGGATTTGAACGCCAAGCTCTACGGCGTCCGCTACGAGCTCAATACTTCCGTGAAGGTTTGGCACGAATCCGTCGAGTGCTACGATGTTTACGAAGGCGACGCGCACATTGCTCGCTTCTACTTGGACATGCACCCGCGCGCCAACAAGTACAACCACGCAGCCATGTTCTCCATGACCAACGGCCGCGAAGGTCAGCAGCTTCCGGTGGGCAGCTTGGTTACCAACTTCCCCGAAGGTGGCAAGGCGATGGAGCACAACGACGTCACCACCTTCTTCCACGAGTTCGGCCACCTCATGCACCACCTGCTCGCGGGCAAGCAAAAGTGGGCCAATCTTTCGGGCATCAACTGTGAATGGGACTTCGTCGAAGCGCCTTCTCAGCTCTTCGAAGACTGGGCATGGGATTACGATGTCCTGAAACGCTTCGCGACCAACGACAAGGGCGAAGTCATTCCTCAGGAACTCGTCGAAAAAATG
>JAZUEA010000331.1:0-2168 GCA_045639945.1 Myxococcota bacterium | reverse complement strand
CGCGGCATTCGGAGTGCTGCTGCGCCGGGAATGCCACCAGCGAGCTCGTTGAAGTACGCAGCGCCGTGTGCGCCGTAAGTTGCGGTGGCTTCAGCTGCAGGTGCGAGCATTAAAATGACAAAGCAAATTCGAGCCGGTCGGAAAAAGAGTGGCTTTAACCCAGCCAAAAGTTTGCTTGAAATGTGAGCTAAACCCGCGCCGGCAAACACTGCACAGAACGGCATTGCTGGCATCCAGTGTTTGGTTCCGCCAAAAATCGGCGTCCACGGCAATGCGATGAGTGCAATCGGGAAAATCGCGTTGACGATCAAAACGAGATTGCGAATTTCCGGTCGTGGCGTTTCGCGCAAATCACGCATGGATTGGCGAATTGCCAAGTACGCACCAATGAATCCAAAAATAATCGTGGCAACCGGAACCGTGAACAGGCTGAAAATAAAAGGAAAATGAACCGGGAATGGCGGCCGATAAAGCAGGTGTCCCAGGTAATCGACCGGGTAATGCACGTGGCGCGCGTGGAACGAAACGTAGAACTGCAAGTGCTGCCAAGTGTCGAACCAAAGCCACGGCCAGTGCGCAAAAAACACGCCAGCGCCCAACACAATCATCGAAATCGCAATGACTGTGTAATACGTCAGCGGGCCCCGACCTTCTGCCGCTTTCCATGTGCCTGTTCGTCGCTTGTTGAGAATGACGTCCAAAATTGCGAGGCCGAGCAGTAGGAACGGCAAAAAGAAGATGTTGAGCTTGGTTGCGAAACCGAATCCCAACGCGAGGCCGGACAAAACGCCCCATTTGATGCTGCGCGTGCCGCGAATAAAGCAGTAGGTGATGGCGAGCCACATGAATGTGACGGGACCGTCGAAGCAGGCGAGCGAGCTGTGAAAAAAGAAGTGCGGCATGGTGCCCAAAGCGAGCGCTGCTGCAAATCCGCCGAGCTTACCGGCCACCATCGCACCCAGCAAAAACGTGAAATAAATCGACATCGCAGCCATGAGCATGGCCGGCAGGCGATACGCGGTCAGGTGTGAAATGTGTGCGCTGAACCAGTTTTGCCTGGGCGTTGTGCGTCCGCCGTGAATCAGGTGGTGTGAGATGCCGGAGAGCGATTTCATGAGCACGGGGTGCTCGTGATTGTATTTGAAGCCGCGCTCTATCTCTTGGCGTGAAAAGCTTTTTACGTTCGAATCAAAGAGGCCGGCGTACCACTCGCCCGCATTGTCTGCGGCTTCGATGTAAAAGCTTTCATCGCGCGGAATGCCCACTTTGTCGCTGTGTGCGAACAAACACGCAAAGAAGCTCAGTGCGATCAAAATGGCACAAATTCGGTCGGAGTGACACGGTAAACGAAGACCGAAAATTGTGGATTCCTGTTTGTTTTCAGTGGGTTTCATTGACGTCCACCTCGCACTGTCAGTTCAAAACAAAATTCGGCGTTGTCGGTCGTTTGCGTTTCAAATTCGAGCGTAATGGGGCCTTCGGATTCGTTGTTTGATTGCCAGCGGTGCCAACCCATTTCTGGTGTGAGTGTGAGCGATTCGTTTTGATTGGTTCGCGTAATCTTTAATGAAATCGGAACATTGCGGCGTTTCTTTTCAACTTGCGTCACGCGATCGGTGAAACCGTAATCGAGCACAAGTTCGCCTTGAGGTGCCTGATCCCATTGAATGCGCAGCGTTTCGTCTTGCTGTGGGTGAATGTAGACACAGTGGCGCGGAAAATCGCCGATGATGCGTACGTCACGAGCGGTGTTAAAAAGTGGATTTAAACCGCAGTTAACTTGGCGATGCCGTCTAAATGTGCGTAATTTTTCAATAATCGGCGAATTTAAGCAGGCGCGCGTTGCTTCGGGACTTTGGGTCAAGTCGCAATGCCAGGCTTGGCCGTCCCAAAAAGTGCAGCGACGTTCATTTTGGGCGTGCTGCCGTGCAATGCTCACGTTTTCCAATTGCTGGCGCAGTGAACCCAAAACTTTTTTGCCGCCGACTTCAATCTCTGCGAGCTGTAACCTTCCGAAATCTTTAATAGATTTAACTTTGTGCTCGGCTGGTAAATCGCTCAGTGATGCGCCTCGCGCGAGCATTAAAAACACGCGGTTGTAGGCTGAAAAGTCAGCGTGTTCGAGCGATTCCAGGTGAAATCCTGGCAGGCCATGCAAAAAAAGCCGC
>JAZUEA010000330.1:0-2093 GCA_045639945.1 Myxococcota bacterium | reverse complement strand
GCCAACGTGCTCAAAGCCTGGACCGACACCTTCTCCATGCTGGGTTTGAGCGGCTTCATCTTCGGCGACTTCTACAGCGACGCAACGTTTGACCGCACCAACGTTCGCGCTTGGAACGTTCCGAACGGCACTTCGCCCACGTCGTCCAGCAACCCGCTCAGCGATCGCCTTCACACCACTGCAACCGGTTTAAGTTCCGGTAATTAATAGTTTTTTAAGCGATACACAAAAGAGCCCGCTTTTAGCGGGCTTTCTGATTTCAGGCTTTCGCGAAATTAATTGGCGAGCGATTCCGCAACCACCATCGCGCCAAACAAGCCGGGATCATCTTTGATGATGACTTTAATCGGCACCGTTTCGAGCCATTCGCGATAAACGCCCTTGGCCACGAACGATTTCTTAAAGCCCTTTCTCAAAAACGGAATATTCTTATTCGCAATATTTCCGGCAACATACACAGCACCAGCCCAAGACTTCATGGCCAAGTTAGATGCTTCTGCGCCGTAAATTGCGGTGTAGTAATCAAGCGCAGCCACACAGAACGGACAAGCGTCTTCAACGCCCAAGCGACTGATCGCCGCCGCTCCTTCGCGCTCCACTTGCGGATGGCGCTCGTTCACGCCTTCAAGCGCGAGAATGTGATCGTAAATCGCGACCAAACCAGCGCCACCAAGCACATGCTCGCAGCAAACGAAATTGTCGTGACGCGGACGCAACGAGTCTAACAGGCTGTCTTCAAAAGCATTTGTAGGCGCAAACGCGCTGTGACCACCTTCGGTCGGCAAAACAACTGGAGCGCCATTGGGCTGCGGCACCAAAATCGCTTCTCCCAATCCAGTGCCCGCACCAATCACCGCAACCGGCAAATCCGGATAATCGCCATCGCCACCGATGTTGATAACGTCTTCATCTTTGAGAGCCGGAATCGCGTATGCAACAGCCGCAAAATCATTGAGCAATTTCGCAGGCGCACCCGTTAAAGCGGCAATATCTTTTTCATCGAGCGACCAGCCCAAGTTCGTCTAACCCGCCTTGCCACAAGGAACCGGACCTGCAACTACAAAACACGACGCCGACACATGAGCATCTTGCGCCTGAAGAAACGCCTGAAGCTCAGCCATGATGTCCTGATCAGGATGGCTGTGCAGCGTGCGGCGCGCCACAATGACGCCGTCCTCACACAACGCAAGCCGTGTATTCGTTCCGCCAATGTCACCGATGAAAGTTTGCATGCTCACTCCTTGAATAAATCGCGCGGTTTCTGCCCCAAAAGACAAGTCATTTCAAGATTTTGGAGAGTTTCTTTCTGCAAATGACTTGAATTGAGCACAGCAGCGCGACGAAAGCGCACAAATACGCGAGCCTCCGATCACGCAAACACAAAAGATGAGTTCAATTTTCTGCGGAATGTATCGAAAGGGAGGACGCCACTCTCAACGAAACCGAAAGCGACGTAAGCAGCTGAAAATATTAGCGAATCTTAGAAGTACAAATCGCGAGCGTCGGTGGTCTTGATGCGTTCAATGCGCTTCGCAACTTCCTGCATGCGGTCCATGTCGGTGGACTTTAACTTCTCGAGCTCGGCCTTGATCAACGGCTCAGCAGCGGCGCGCGTGGCCGGGCTGGCGTAGTCGGTGAGGTACTCGGTAAGCGTGCAAAGTGCGTTCGGCGTGCAAAGGCGCTTAATGAAACCTGGAATCGCGAATTCCATGAAGTGCTCGCCTGTGCGGCCCAAACGGTAGCAAGCGGTGCAGAAGCTGGGCAGGTAACCATCGGTCAAGAGTTCGCGAATCACATCATCCAATGGACGAATGTCACCCAACTCGAACTGCTCTTTCTCGGTGACCTGAACTTCCTTTTCTTTGTCCTGAAGCGTGTAACCGCCGATTTCCACGCGGCTGCCGGCGTCGATCTGAGAAACACCAAAGCCCATGAGCTCGCGGCGAAGTTCCGGACGCTCGCGCGCGGTCAAAATGAGACCGGTGTACGGCACCGCCAAGCGCAACGTTGCGATCAGTTTCTTGAACTCAGTGTCGTTCATCTGGAAGCGCGGCTGCCCCTGTGCGTTTTGAGCCGCCTGCAACCGCGGGAAG
>JAZUEA010000329.1:0-1910 GCA_045639945.1 Myxococcota bacterium | reverse complement strand
CAGAAAACGCATCCGATCGGATTCCGTCTTGGAGTTATCCGTAGCTGGAACTCCAAGTGGTATGAAGAGAAGCGCTACGCGGCTTGGTTGAAGGAAGACCTCAAGCTCCGGCGTTTCCTTAAGACGAAGCTCTACCATGCTGGTGTCTCGAAGGTCGAGATCGAGCGCATGGCCAACAAAGTGAAGATCAGCGTCTTCACCGCTCGGCCTGGCATCGTGATCGGCAAGCGCGGCGCTGGTGTTGAAGAGCTCAAGAAAGAAGTCGAGAAGCTTTCCTCTGGTGAGGTTTACCTCAACATCCAGGAAGTCCGGAAGGCCGAGCTCGACGCCACTTTGGTCGCCGAAAACGTCGCCGCTCAGCTCGAGCGCCGTGTCGCTTTCCGTCGCGCCCTTAAGAAGTCCATGCAGACCGCAATGAAGTTCGGTGCCAAGGGCATCCGTGTTGCGGCTTCCGGCCGTCTTGGCGGTGCGGACATGGGTCGCTTCGAGTGGTACAAGGATGGCCGGGTACCGCTGCACACGCTCCGCGCCGACATTGACTACGGCACCGCGATTGCCAAGACCACCTATGGTGTCATCGGCATCAAGTGCTGGATCTTCAAGGGTGAAATCCTTGATGACGGCAACGCGACCCGCGGTGCTTCTAACCGTACCCAGCGAGGAGGGCTCTGAGATATGCTCTCTCCTAACAGGACCAAGTATCGTAAGCAGATGAAGGGCCGTAACCGTGGCGAAGCCAAGGGCGGTTCCGACGTCTCTTTCGGTGATTACGCCTTGCAGGCGGTCGAAAACGGTCGCCTCTCGGCTCGCCAGATCGAAGCAGCCCGTGTCGCTATGACCCGTGCTGTCAAGCGTGAAGGCCAAATCTGGATCCGCATCTTCCCCGATAAGCCCCTTTGCAAGAAGCCCGCTGAGGTCCGCATGGGTAAGGGTAAAGGCGCGGTCGACATTTGGGTTTGTCAGATTAAGCGGGGTCGCGTCCTTTACGAAATGGACGGCGTTCCGGAGGAAACCGCGCGCGAGGCTTTGCGTCTGGCCGCGACCAAGCTCCCCCTGCAGACTCGTTTCTTGAAGCGGGGTGAGTGATGAAGGCGACTGAGCTTCGTCAAAAGACCGTCGAGGAGCTCGTGGCGCTCTCTAAGGAGCAGCGCAAGAGCCTCTTCGATTTGCGGTTCAAGCATTACACCGGCCAGCTCGACAATACTGCCGAGCTTCGTGCCATCCGCCGTAACGTCGCTCGCATTGAGACGATCATCCGCGAGCGCGAATTGGCGCAAACGGGTTGCCAGGGAGACTGCAAATGACCGAGCAGCAGACTGAGCAGCGAGTCATTCGCCGCAAGACGCGTACTGGTGTGGTCGTTAGCGACAAGATGGATAAGACCATCGTCGTGCAGATCGAGCGTCTCGTGCGTCACCCGCTCTACAAGAAGTACGTGCGCCGTCGTACGACCTGCAAGGTCCACGATGAGCACAATGAAGCACACGTGAACTACACCGTCGTCATTGAAGAATGCCGTCCGATGAGCCGTGACAAGCGGTGGCGCCTGAAGGCGATCACTCACAAGCCGGCCCTCGACCAGATCTAAGGGCGCAGAAGGGAATCAGTCATGATCCAGATGCAGACGGTTTTGACCGTTGCTGACAACTCCGGCGCCAAGAAGATCCAGTGCATCAAGGTGCTCGGTGGTTCCAAGCGCCGCTACGCCTCGGTTGGTGACATCATTGTTGTCGCCGTCAAAGAAGCGCAGCCCGGTGGCTCGGTAAAGAAGGGTGACGTCAAGAAGGCAGTTGTCGTGCGTACGGCGAAGGAAATTCGTCGTCCCGATGGCAGCTACATCAAGTTCGATGTGAACTCTGGCGTCCTGATCAATGAAGCGAACGAACCGGTCGGCACCCGTATCTTCGGAC
>JAZUEA010000328.1:0-2049 GCA_045639945.1 Myxococcota bacterium | reverse complement strand
CATTGGTCGCTGCAACTTGCGGCCTCATCGCAAAAAACGGTGAAAATCGGTTTTTACTTCGACCTCGCTCGCGACGCGTCCTTGCCTGATCCGTGGTGAGTGCAATAGCGCTGCCAACAAGCCTTCCTAAGATGAAAATTCGAGATTTGATAAAATAAATAAATGTAATCAAATCAAAGAGTTATGCTCTGTATGTAAGTTCTCTCTTGAACTTAGATGACAAAAACATTCAAATCCGCGCGGCCGATTTTCCGGTGAGGCGGAGTCCTCCATGATTCTTCTGCTCGTCAGTGTCGCTCTTTGCGTGACGGTGTGTTTCTTGGTGGCTGTTTTATACTTTCGACGCCATCAAACTGAAACGCCTGTTAATGTGGAGTCGTGTGCTGAGACCAGTGAAATGCCTGCATTGGTCAATGCAGTGATCACGCCGCCGTGTGTTTTGGTGGTAGATGGCTCGCCCACAACGCGTCGTGCCTACTCGCAGCTTTTAGAGCGCCTTTCATGTGATGCGGAATGGGCGACGACCACCGAAGAAGCGTTGCGACTCGTGCACTTTCGGCCGTTCGATTTGATCTTGACGGAACTCGAAGGCCAAGATCTGGACGGCATCGAAATCTGTAAAGAAATTCGAGAGTTTCAAGACGAACGCGGTTCAACGCCGATTGTGGCGCTCATCGACGATGTGCCCAATCAAGATTTGCGTCATCGCTACGAAGCCGGCATCAGCGACATTTTGCCAAAGCCTGTGACGCTCGAAAATCTTCGTCGTTTGATTGAGCGCTACGTTGTGGAGCCAAGCGCGCAAAGTGTGGCGCAAGGCATGTCTGGCATTCACCGCTGCCAGCACGATTAATTCCTAATTATTTCCAGCCTTTACAAAAGTGAACCATGGACGAACGACGTCTCGCCGAAGTCCTGAAAGCGCATCGCCAGTCTCTCAAAAATGAGGGCACTGGACTTGTCCTGCAAAATCGAACACTTACGAACATCAAACTGCAAGGCCAGCGATTGGATCGGCTCATTTTTCGAAATGTGCACGTTCGCTCGGTTTACGTTGAAAGTTCAACGGTGACGGATTGCGTTTTTGAGGATTGCACGTTTGACGCCAGCGCGTTGGTGAAGTGCCGCGTGGATCGGCTTACGCTGAAAAATTGCCGATGGAACCTGGGCGATTTGAGTTCGTCGTCGCTTGTGGGCGCGAATTTGCGAGATTCCAGTTTTCAAGGTTGCGCGCTGGTTGGCGTCGACTTGTGGGATGCGACGCTCGAAAATTGCGATTTTCGCCGTGCTTCACTCAAGGGAACGCGATTTGATCGTGCCCGCCTGGAAGAGTGCAATTTGCAAAGTGCGATTTTGAGCGAAGGTTGCGCGCGTGAAACTGTGTTTTTGCACTGCGATTTGCGCGAATCCGAAGTTCAGAAACTCACACTCGATCGCACTCGATTTGAGAAATGCGCCCTTTATAAAGTTCTTGGTTTGCCTTTTGTTTCAGGAACTTACGAAATTCACGATGCAGATTTATCGCTTGATTTTGACGGTTCGCGAATAGCAGAGGTTGGTGAGATCGAGAGAGTGTGGGGAATGCGCTAAATCGCGATTGATTTCGCGAACTTAGCGCAAGTTGAAGGAGAGCGGTGCGAGGCAATCCATGAGGGAGCGCGGCGAACGAACGTAGGTTTCGTTGAGCCAGCGCTTGGTGTCGGGCGTGGAGACTGCGAGCACGCCTTCAAGGTCGAGCGTGGGTTCACCGCGTCGCAACAATCCAATGAATCGCAGCGCGCGCTGATAGCACATGTGTCGCACGGCCTGCGCGTCTTGGAGACTGTGATGTGCCAAGCTGAGTACGAAGCGGGCGAGCGAGCGAGCGCGAGCCTGGCTGACTTCATCGGATTGCTCGGACAAAAGCACTGCACCCCAGAACGCCACGCCTTCAAACGGCGGACGGCGGCGTAAGTGCTCTTTTTCAAACAACTTTGGCAAAAAGTCGGGTCGTTCTTCAATCGGCATTGCTGCCCAAATCTTAGCGAGCGCAGCGGCGATTTGCGGTTG
>JAZUEA010000327.1:0-18335 GCA_045639945.1 Myxococcota bacterium | reverse complement strand
AGAAAGTAAAAACAGGACGTTCCCCCCGTTTCTGTGATTGCAGAAAGCGGGGGAAAGGTCTTTCCCCCCGTTTCTGAGATTGCAGAAAGTAAAAACAGGACGTTCCCCCCGTTTCTGAGATTGCAGAAAGCGGGGGAAAGGTCTTTCCCCCCGTTTCTGAGATTTTTGTAAACGAAATTCGCCTTTAAAAACGCTTGGTTAAGATGCGTTTTTTCTGAAAAGTCCGTTTTCAGTATTTTTGAGAATGTTCAGGTGATTTTGAAGGTGTGAACGCGCTGCTTCAAAAAAAGAACACTCAAAATGAAAAAAATCAGCGGCTCTTAGAATGAAGGAAGAATTCATTCGTTTGTTGCTGGTGAGTTCAACGATTTCTTTTGAGGGAGGAGAAGTTCAGATGCGTAGACTCACCAAAAACAGCGGCCTTCAGGCTTGTTTGAACGCCAACCGATTCTTGCAGGTGCAGTTGGGGTCCAATCCCAAGACGTTGCACTTGGTGGATCGCATTCGCTTGAACATCAGCAAGGTCAAAAAAGCTGAGGGCACCTACCAAGATGCCAAGATCAAGCGCATGGTTTTGACGGCCAGCATTCAGTACCAGAGCAAGACTATTTACAGCGGTCTCATGAAGATTTCGCGCGGTTTGCTCTACGAACTGAATGGAAACAGCAAAGATGCGCTGTACACGCGGCTTTTCCCAAAGTCGCCGAGCTCTTTGTTGCGTCAAAAGACGCTCCAAGACCAGCGGCGCATCTACAAGCAGATCATTGAAATCATTCAGACCGAAGATGAGTACGAAAAGTACCGCGACAACCTTCCTGAAGTGGTGGAAGCCTTTGATGCGCTGAATCGCAACAGCGAAGAGTTGGACGGTGTTTTCAACGCCGAAAAACGTGCAGCCAACGAACGAAACATCGCGATTCAAGAGGCCAATGGCGACTACAACTTTATGGAGCACGAACTGGCGCTGATTTTCCCCACCAATGCAAAATTGGTTGAGACTTTCTTCTATGCTTCTTCTTCAAAGCGCGCGGATTCTTCGGATAGTGCTGATAAATTAAAGGCAAGTCGCGCAGCATTTGAAAAAGAGAAGAAGTTGTTCGAAGCTGAGAAGCGCGCGTTTGAATTGGCAAAGAAGGAATTTCTCTCCGCCAATGCGAGAACCTTTTCGGCAACCGCAACGGCGGATCTAGATCCGGATGAGTCGGCTGATTTCAATTTTGAGGATGTTCCCAAAGCTGAGGAATTAGACGACTGAGTTCAAACGCGAGCCGACATTTGTAATGGTAGGCTTTTGAACAATGAGCGGCATTCGCACCAATCGATTATTCCTCAGACGCTTCCACATGGCCGACGCCCAAGCTTATTACGAGATTTGCAAGAATCCTGTCATTGGCGACAACGCGGGATGGCCACCTCACAAATCTGTAGAAGACGCTCGAGAGTATTTGAAATCGATTTTGTTCTCTGAAGATAAAATCTTTGGCATTTTCTTGTCTCCACCACCTGATGAAGACGGATTTTATTCTTCAGAAGGGCCGCTCATTGGCTCCATTGGCTTAATGCCTGATCCAAAACGCCAAAATTGTGAAACCATGATGGTTGGCTACTTTTTGGACGAAGCTCATTGGGGCAATGGCTACATGTCCGAAGCGTTGGAAGCGGTTTTGCGCTTTGGATTCAGTGCTCTCGGCGTGAAACTCATTTCTGCCTACTGTTATCCAAACAACGAACGCTCGATTCGGCTTTTAAGAGGCAGACTCTTCGAATACGAAGGCAAACTCTCGCAAGCAGAGCAAAATCATAAAGGTGAAATTTTAGATCACCTTTGTTTTGCGCTCGCAAAGCCCTCCACTTTTTCGGAAACGCCCGTTGATGTTGATATTCGCAAGAATTCAGAGTGGCGTGACCTTTCTAGCACCGCAACTTTTGTGCCTCCCGTTCAAACCGACCTCATAAAAGACTGATCGAATCCCTTGATTGTGAGAGGTTGTTTGAAGCCTTTGTGACGCTGTGATAAAGGCGGCGTGAACGGAGGATCGTATGCGTATCCCGATTGCGAAGCCGGAGTTTGGTCCTGAAGAGCTTGAAGCTTTGAAGCGACCGCTCGAAACCGGCATGGTCGTTCAGGGCAGAGAAGTTCTGCGTTTTGAAGGCAGTTTTGCCGCCTTTACAAAGAGCCCATTTGCGGTGGCGTGCACTTCTGGCTCTTCGGCGCTCACTTTAGCTCTCGCAGCGCTTGAAGTTGGTCCTTCTGATGAGATCTTGGTGCCTGCCTTCACTTGGATCTCCACTTGCAATGCCGCTCTCATGTTGGGGGCGACACCCATTCTGTGTGACATCGATCTCAAAACGTTTAACTTGGATTTCAGTGCTGCAGCTTGTTCTGTAACACGCAGAACCAAAGTTGCACTGCCTGTTCACTTATTTGGAAATCCCGTTGACGTTTTAGAGCTTCAAAAAGTGGTTCAGAGCGCCGCAGATCTGTTTTCCGGCACGCGCATTCGCATGGTGGAAGATGCAGCTTGTGGTTTTGGTGCCAAAAATCGCGGCTCACATGTGGGCACGCAATCAGACATTGGTTGTTTCAGCTTTCACCCGCGAAAAGCGATTACAACGGGCGAAGGCGGCATGATGACAACCGGATCTCCTGAATATGCGGCGATTTTGCGCAGCCTGCGTTCGCATGGCATGGCTGAACCGACGCCAGGCGCCGATCCATTTTTGTTGGGCGATTTTTGTTATTTGGGTTGGAACGCGCGCATGACCGATCTGCAGGGTGCAATTGGTCAAGCTCAACTTGAGCGCGCAGACGACGCTTTAAAGCGCCGCAGAGAACTCGCTCGCCGTTATGACGAAGCTTTTGCAGACTTGGATTGGCTCCAACTTCCCACCATGCCTTCTGAGTTGCCTCAAGGTTCTCTGCACGGTTATCAGTCGTACGTTTGTCTTTATCAGCCCAGCTCTCACGCAAAGAACGAAGAAGTTGAGCCTTTAAGCGCGCGCCGAAATGCATTTATGCGTCGACTGGATGCGGCGGGAATTGCCACGCGCCAGGGAACGCACGCGGTGCACTTAACTTCGCTTTACCGCCGTCGATTTGATTTTAAGCCGAGCGATTTTCCCAATGCGTATCGTGCAGATCGCTTATCGGTTGCGTTGCCGCTCTACCCAACCATGACAGACGACGAACAAGCTTACGTGATCGAACACGTACGAAAAGGTCCGTAATAAAAGGCTTTTAATGCGCTTCATTTTTGTGGAGCGCATTTTTTTTAACCGAGAAACGCGCTTTTGAAGTTGCGGCGCTTGTTTGGAACTTGTTGGTGCAAGCCCTCACTTTTTGAGGCGCATTGCCATTGCCTTCAACCGAATTCTTTTTTGTTTTGAACCCTTTTTACGCTTTGCCACTTTCACAAGGATTTTAAGAGATGAGTTTCTCAATGCTTGTTGCCATTTTTGGCGGCATCGGACTCTTTCTTTACGGCATGACCGTCATGAGCGATGCGTTGCAGCGCGTTGGCGGTGAGCGGCTTCGTTCTTTTCTTGGAAAATTAACGAAAAACCGCGTTTCAGGCCTTCTCACCGGCGTGGGCATCACCACGTTGATTCAATCTTCGTCTGCCACAACCGTTATGCTCGTGGGCTTTGTCTCTGCGGGTCTTTTGGAATTAACGGCAGCCATTGGCGTGGTCATGGGCGCCAACATTGGTTCTACGGTGACGGGCTGGATTGTCGCGTTAATTGGTTTCAAATTTGATATTGCAACGTTGGCTCTTCCGGCCGTTGCTGTGGGATTTTTTGCCAAGTTTTTGGGCCGCGAAACCGTCACGCAATGGGGTGGCGTTTTAATTGGCTTTGGTTTGCTCTTTCTTGGTTTGACGAGCATGACCACAGCCGCTCAAAGCTTGCGCGACAATCCTGAAATGATCGCTGTGATTTCAAAATTGAACGTCACAGGTCCAGGATCGCTGATTGTGGCCATTTTGACCGGCGGCCTGATTACGATGTTGATTCAAGCTTCGTCGGCCACCATGGCGTTGACGATGGTGCTTGCTGTGAACGGTGCCATCAGTTTTCCAACTGCGGCGGCTTTGATCTTGGGTGAAAACATTGGCACGACGGTGACGGCGAACTTGGCAGCGCTTGGTGCGGCTCGCGCGGCGCGTCAAACCGCTTTTGCGCACTTTTTGTTCAACTTTTTAGGCGTGGTTTGGGTTGCGATCTTCTTCTGGCCGATTCTGCATTTGATCGACGCGATTGTTCCGGGCGAAGCGTTCGGCACTGATTTGGATACGATTCCCGATCACATGGCGACGTTCCACTCCATTTTTAATATTACAAACGCGCTTCTGTTTTTGCCGTTCGTAAAGTTTTTGGCCTACTGCGCGCGCCGTGTTTTCCCCGAACAAGAAGAGAGTGTGGCGCCGCGTCTTCAATTTATTACCTACAAATTCGGAACGCCTACGCACGTGGCCATGGAAGAAGCGCGCCGCGCGTTGCACTCGATGGGCACAATGGCTGCGGATGGTTTTGACGCGGCGATGTCGATTTTGTCTCAGTCTTTAGAAGATGCTGAATTTGAGGAACTCTCGAAGAAGATTACGAGAATCGAAGAGCGTTTGGATGAAGCGGAAGAAGATTTGATTACCTTCACCGTGGATTTGGGAAGCCAAGGATTGACGCACGCACTCGCTGAAGAAATGAACCACATCACTGGATCGGCGCACGATTTCGAGCGTATCGGCGACCATTTGGATTCAATTCTTCGTCAGGCGCGCAACAAACGCGCAAAGGGCCTCACTTTCTCGGAAGAAGCGCTCAACGATTTGGCGATGCTTGCCGGTGAGGTTCGTGAAAACCTTTTGCGCGTGACGGACAACATTGTCAGGCCGTCTCACTTGATTCTTTCGGAAGCAAAATCGGTGGAAATGAACATCGACTTGCACCGCGCAGAATTGAGAAAGAAGCACATCAATCGTTTGCGCGATCAGCAATGCACCATCAACTCGGGCATTTTGTTCATTGAATTGCTCACGAGTTTGGAACGCATTGGTGACCACGCCTTTAACGTCGCCGAAGATTTTTATCCTCGTTCCGAGGGCTGATTTCGCCTTCCTACCTTTTAAATTCCTATCAATTCGCCTTCGGAGTTGCACTCAACTTTCAAGACGCGCAATAAAGCGCTCTCTCTTGAAGGTTGAGACGCAGCATGAACGCTCGCTGGCTCTGCTTGGTTTCTGCAGTTTGGGGATTTGGTTGTCAGTCCTCTATGCCCGTTCGACCGTCGATGTTGGACGAGGAGAGCCTAAAAAAGGCCGATTCAAAAGGCGAAGGCGCATTTTCTGTTGCTGAACTTGAGCCCACAGCTCTTGCGCTCAACAAAAATGATTTTGATCTCGCCGCTCAAGAAATCGCAAAGCTGCAAGTTGCTTATCCGCGAAACGATCTCGTTCGTGGATTCGATTTTGAGATCGCCAGAGAGCGCCATCGGCAGCATTTCTTTTCCTCTTTGGATTCGCAGCACGATTTGCTTTTGCGCGCGACCGCTGCGCTGACGTCTTCGGTTCGTTCTGTAAAAGAAGGCACGGTTTTGACTGAGCGATTGAGCGCCGCTCTGGGTGGTTTGGGCGTTTCGCTGCCTTATTCTTGGGGTTGGTTTGACAAAACCGATTCGGAGCCAGAGAGAACGACCAACGCAATCGGTGATTTAACGCTCACGCTGCGACACGTTCCTTTTGCGAGCGGAGACAGCGCTTGGACGGCGGGTGTGGACTTTGTGGTTGCGACGGGCGCAGTTCGATTTGCTGAAGGCGAGCGCATTTTGCGCGGATTTTACCGATACGGCCGAATCTTAGGCGATTTCTCCGTGACGGCTGGTTTGGGGATTTCGCTGAACGCTTCTGGTTTTAACGATGGCTTGGACGCCGTTTACATTGAGCCGCTCGTTGAGGGAACTTGGCGCGCCAATCGGTTTTTGGGCCTTCACACAGGTTACACCGGCGCTTTTGATGTGACCGATTCTTTTTCAGAACGCGGAAATCACTTCGCGTTTGGTTTGAGATACTTTCCTGCTGGATTTGGCGTTTCAGAAAACGAAAGCCCGCTTTCTGCTCTCCGAAATTTCACTTTGGGCCTGATGGGGCGAGTTTCTGTGCGCGAAACAAACGCCTGGTGGCTTGCCTCTCTCGAACTTCGTTACACGTACTAAGGTTTTTTTGTGAAATCCTCGCTTTTTGCTTTGTTGTGCCTTGCTTGCGCCTTTGCTGCAGGTTGTGACGATGACGATGACGCTCCGGTGGCTCAACCGGATGCTTCCACCGATTCGAAAGTGGATGCCGGCGCGATTTTAGACGCCGCCGTTTTGCCGGATGCGGAAGTTTTGGAAGATGCCGCCGTTTTGGAAGACGCTGGCGTTGTGAATGAAGGCGTCACCGGCGTTGTTCGCTTTGAAGACAAAATCTTTGACGGTTTGGGCGCGCTTCTTCGCATTGAAAACACGCCGGCCGCAAAGGTGAAAGTGGAATTGGTGGCAAATGCCAACAATGCTGTGTTGGCGACTTCTTTCACGGATGAGAACGGCCGTTACTCTTTCAACGAAACGCTCACGCCGACGGCTTCGTATCGCGTGCGCGCTCTTGCGGTGATTGGATCCAAGAATTCCATCTTTAACGTGAAAGATGTTGATGAAACGGCGGTTTACGCAGTTTCGGGAAATCCATTCTTGGGTGACTTGAGCGATTTTGAAGGCGATTTGCTCGCGAGCAAAGACGATGTGGGTGGCGCGTTCAACATTGTGAGCGTTTTGCGTCGCTGCAACGAGATGATCTCGCGGCATTCTTCTACTTTGCCGGAGAGTTTGACGTTTTTGTGGTCGCGTGGCACCGAGTGGGACTGCGGCAGTTGCTACACCGGTTGGGAGATTGAACTGGGCGGCGCTGAAGACGATCCGGACGAATACGACGACCACATTATCGCGCACGAATATGGTCACCACGTGATCAACGAAATCAGTGCAGACGATTCTCCCGGCGGATCACACCGAAATAACGCAGTTTCTCCTACGCTCGCTTACGGCGAAGGCATTGCGTACTTCCTCGCAAGCTTGTTTTTGAACGACGTAAAAATGGTGGACACTTTCTACGGTGCGGCTCGCGTGGTCGACATCGAAAGGGGCACCATTTACGACAGCGGGCGAGTCACCAATCGCGAAGATCTCATCGGCACGAGCAACGGCACCGTTTCTGGTCGTCAGCACGAAGAATTGGTTTCTTCAACCATTTGGGACACCTACGACGCCGCGAGCGCCGATGAACCGTTCGACAACATCGAAATCGGCGAAGATGGTGTTTGGGAATTACTGCTAAATTACATGACGGATTACGCAGCCTACAACGACAAGGGCGCGTACGGCCGAGATTTAGCGGATTGGCTGAACGGCGTGCTTTGTCTTGGAGATGACAGTGTGCATCCCGAGGATTTGCAAACGCTGATCAACGATGTCGATTATCCATGGTCGATCGCGAATGATTCTTCGTGCGGCAAAGGCAAAACGCGCAACGTTCGATTTGTTGAGCGCAACGGCGAAGTCGTTTTGGAAGCGAGTGAATCCGCGACCAAATCTGTGGCGAACATGAACTTCAAGTTGTCGTGGCCTGATGGGCAAGCAAAGAGCGCGCCCGCTTCGTGTTCGTCGCTGCCTTGCGTGGTGGGCAAAGTAGGAGAAGTTGATCTCGTGATTGCGCGCGGTGAAACCACTTCGGAAATCGCGTCTTACTCTTCCGCGGCTCACAAAAAGTTGATGCAAGGCAACTTTGTTCTTTTGGACAGCTCTGTCGGCAAAGTTCGTGAATACAGGAGCAAGTGATGAAATTTTCGAAGCCCGAAATTTTGAAGAAGCGTGCGCAGATTTTGCGAGAAACACGCCGATTCTTTGATGAGCGCGGTTACACGGAAATCGAGGCGCCGCTTGCCGTGCTTTGTCCGGGCTTGGAACTTCACCTGGATGCTTTTGAGCTGGCGCCCAAATTCGCGGGCGGCGCTCGTCGTCACTTGCACACAAGTCCGGAATACGCGCTCAAAAAGTTGCTGGGCCAAGGCATGGACAAAATCTACAGCCTGGGCCCGTGTTTTCGCGATGAACCCATGTCGAGCACGCACAGCCCCGAATTTACAATGCTTGAATGGTACGAAGTGGGTTTATCGCTTCAGGGACTCATCGATCAAACGGCGGAATTGATTGGCACGCTCGCTCAAAAGGTGGCTGGCAGCGATCAAGTGATTTGGCGCGGAAAACCGTTTTCGCTGAAGCCGCCGTTTGAGCAACTCACAGTGCAAGAAGCGTTTTTGCGTTACGCCGGCGTTGATCCGTTTGAACTCACAAACACCGACGACTTGCGAAACGCAGCCAAAGCGCACGGCGTGGCGGTTCCAACGGACAGCCCTGTTTTTGAAGATGTTTTCTTTCAAATCTTCTTGAACGCGGTTGAGCCGCACTTGGGTGTTGAAAAGCCTACATTCTTGACGGCCTGGCCCAAAAATCAGGCGGCTCTTGCTCGCATTGATCCGGAAAATCCAAAAACGGCGCTTCGTTTCGAGCTTTACGCAGGCGGCATTGAGCTTTGCAACGCCTTCGACGAGCTTTGCGATCCGGTGGAACAGCGTGCTCGCTTTGAAGCGGAGCAAAACGAACGTCGCGAAATGGATCGGCCGATTTATCCCATCGACGAGCGTTTGCTCGAAGCGCTTTCACACATGAAGCAAACTTCTGGCATTGCGATCGGATTTGATCGCTTGGTCATGTTGCTCACCGGTGTGGAAGAAATGGCGGATTGTCGCGCTGAGGCCTGGGAATGAGGCTTCTTCAGGTTGAGTGCTGCGATTCCACACAAGATCTGGCGCGACAACATCTTTTGGATTTTGACGCGGTTTTAACATCGCGACAAACCGCTGGTCGTGGTCGCGCCGGTCGTTCATGGCTTTGCGCTCAAAATGCACTCGCCATCTCCGTGATTTTAAAAGTAAATTTCGCTTTGAATCGCGTTACGCTTTTGCCGCTTGCCGCGGGCGTGGCCGTTGCGAAGTGCGCTTTGGAATTGGGTGCGCCGCTTGAATTGAAATGGCCGAACGACTTGGTTCGCTACGTGGATCGCAAAAATCCAGCGGCTGGTTTTTCAAAGTTGGGTGGCATTTTGTGCGAGGCGCACGCGATTTCTGGCGCAAACGGTGACTCTGGTTTGGCGGTGATTGTGGGGATTGGCCTGAATTTGGGGCACGCGCCGGCGGATTTGCCCGAAGCTTCTGGCTTGGAACTTTCTACAAAACCGAAAGATTTTGCGGAGTTACTTTGGCCGCATTTGCAAAACGCGGTGAATGAGGTTGAGCATTCGCCTCAAAATGTGATTGCGTCGTGGCTTTCGCTGGCGCCACCGCTGGGCACAGAACTCAAACGTGGTTCACTTGTTGGTCGATTTGCAGGAATTGCGCTTTCCGGCGCGCTGTTGCTCGACACGCCGGAAGGCAAAGTGGAAATCTCGGCAGGCGACGTGGATTTTGCGACGAAGCTAACGACTTAACTCCTCCTGGCGTCTTCAAAATCTTAATTGTCACTCACGCGCTGGTAAGTGCCGTAGGTCATGACGCTCAGAGAAGTCGCGTTGCCGTCTTCGTCCATGTTGAATTTGACGTAGTAGTCATTGTAGCCGCGGAAGAAACTGAATTTATTGAGAATAATGTACCAAAGGCGCTTGTTCTCAATTTGTTCTGCCTTCCAGTCAAACCAAAGTGCGTAGCTGCCCCAATCGGTTGTACCAGCGCTAATTTTAATGATATCGCCGAGTGTCGACTTGTAAGTGCCAATGTATTTCGCAGCTTGCTCTTCGTCGATGTGTAAAACGTTATCTGGGTAGTAAGTGTCTAAGAATCTGTTGATGAGAGCAGGCGCTGCGTTTTGTGACTTGAGCGTCATCATAAGGTTGACGAGGTCACCATGTGTAGCGGAGCTGTTAGCAAAGAAGATGATGCCCAGGTCGTTGTTGGGAAAAACGCCAAAGCTGCTGGATGTACCGCGTGAGCCGCCGCTGTGGCGAATGCTGTCTTTTGAGAATGCAAGCAAGTCAGCGTTGTGAATGTAATCAGTGGCCAATTCGCCGTAACCTCTGTTCCAACACATGCCGATGCTATCAAGGGTGTAGCCTTCTTCTGTATTTGTGGGATCGAGAAGAGGTTCAGTGGAAAGGTTCAGCATGTTGTGAACGGCATCGTTCTGGTCGAGATCGTTCAAGAAGATTCGTGCCAGGTGAGCCATGTTCGACAGATCGGCGCGGAATGAGCCACAAGGCTGCATGGCTTCTCCCATGTTGAATGCTGTCGTTTCGCCCGTGTCGCTATCGTAGACGTTGTAAGGTATTTCGCGAGTGGTGTTGACGCCACTCAATCCCATGGGTTCCAAAACTCGATGCTGGACCATGGTCTCCCAGTTGTCTTCGCCGTCGCAGAAGGCAAGCGCGTGACCTAATATCGCGATGCCAACGTTGCTGTAGCTGTAAGAACCGCCTTGGGGATGATTTTCCAAGTTTTCCCAAAGCTCTTCGAGAGTGAGCACATCAAAGTAATAATTTGAGTCGAGATCGTACTTTTCGTTGATTTCTTCCAGATTGTAGATGTCGTGCAAGAAACCGGCCGTGTGTGTCGCAAGCATGCCAAGTGTGATCTCATCTGCGTCACCCAACGTTGAAATGCTCGGCGGCAAACAATCAGAGAGCTTGGTATCAACGGTGATCAAGCCATCTTGGACCATGGATGCCATGGTCATGCCAATGAATGCCTTGGTGGTGCTCGCCATTTCGTAACCAAGCCCACTCACGTCTTCAATGTCGGCGAATTGGCCAAAGCCTTTGTATTCAACGGTATCTTTGTGAACCAGCGCAACGGCCAGCCCCGGAGCGTATTCGCGTTCGATGAGTTTTTCCGCAACTTCGGCGATTGCTTCCATTTCGGAGCTGGTTTCCGTAATGATTCCCGCATCTTGAAGTTCAAAATCGAGAAGTTCTTCAACGCTGCTGTCTACAATTTCAGCGTCGCTTTCGGAAACTTCGGCATCAGACGTGGAAACGCTGGCATCAGGCGTGGAAACGCTGGCGTCTTGTTCGGAAGTGTTGTTGTCATCGTCGTCGTCACAAGCACAAACGGCGAAACTGAGCGCTAACAGACTAAACAATTTGAGATGACGCAAATTAAGCTCCTTTGAATAGTTAAATACACTTATTCTGTAATAAACTGTGTTTAAATAGAGTTTAAGAGATGCCACATGTGCGAAAATGACTTCGCGTGAAGCAATTCGAGTACGCTAGTTAAATTCAGTGTCGAATGCAAGCGATTTTGAGAAATTTTAAGGATTTGTTCTTTTTGAGATTTGTGGAGCTTGGGGTGGGATTACTTGCAGCGAGGCAAGAAGCGACCAAAACCGCGTTGAGCAGTTAACTCACCGTTTCTCCAAGCGATTCTGCCGCGTTGAATGGTGAGCGTGGTTTTGCCTTTTTGCTCAAATCCTTCGAAGACGCAGCGGTCGTTGCGAGAGTGGTGTGTTTTCACGCTCAAAATTTCGGTTTGACGCGGATCGAACACGCAAATGTCCGCATCGCTGCCTACTTTGAGCACGCCTTTCTTGGGGTACAAGTCGAAGATTTTGGCCGGTGCAGTGGCCCAAGCGTCGACCAAACGCGTCCAAGTCATTTTTCCGGTGGCGATGCCCAGCGTGTGTAAAATGCCCAGTCGGTGCTCGATGGTGGGTGCGCCGTTCGGAATCTTGGTGAAGTTATTGATGCCGGCGATCTTTTGCGTGTCCATGCGATAAGGACAGTGATCGGTTGCGCAAGTATCGATGAGACCAGCGGAAAGTCCGTTGAGCAGCGCTTCTTGGTGACCTTTGGGACGAGGCGGCGGGCTCATGACAAACGCGGCTGCTTCAAATCCAGGCGCGTCGTAGCAGCTGTCATCCAGCGCCAAGTACTGTGGGCAGGTTTCGCCGTAAACAACTTGGCCGTCCATGCGAGCACGCGTGAGCGCTTCCAAACCATCTTTGGTGGAAATGTGCACGATGTAGAGCGGCTGATGTGCTGCTTTGGCGAGTGCGAGACCGCGTGCGACCGCTTCGCCTTCGACAAACGGCGGGCGAGTGAGCGGGTGATATTTGGGCGCCGTTTTGCCTTGAGCGATGAATTCGCGCTGCAAAGCTTCAACAATATCGCCATTTTCCGCGTGCATGGTAACCAAGCCGCCGACTTCGCCGCTCACTTTGAGAATGTTCAAAATGTCGTAATCGCGAATGCCGAGAGTGGGCCAGTAAGCGGTAAAGGTTTTGAAGCTGCTCACACCTTCGCGCTGCGCGAGAATTTTCATTTCCTCTGCGACGCGTGCGTTGAACTCCGGCATGTTCATGTGGAAGCTGTAGTCCACACTCGCTTTTTCAGTTTTGGGCACCCAGCGTTCACGTGCCTTCAAAAGCGATTCACCGCGATCGGGCGCAATGAAATCGATCACGGTTGTGGTGCCGCCAGCCAGCGCGGAGCAACCGCCAGAGTAAAAATCGTCGGCACTGTCACCCGTTGGATTGGGCAGTTCAAAGTGAGTGTGCGCATCCAAACCGCCCGGCAGAACCATTTGATCTGTGGCGTCAATGACTTGCGCGTTGGGCGCGGAAATGTCGGGCCCCATCGCTGCGATGGTTTCGCCATCGATGAGCAAATCGCCCTTTTCCAAACCTTCTGGTGTAACGAGCGTACCGTTTTTAATGAGGATTGCCATGTTCGCCCTTTTGAGGAAACGATTGGGCGAAAAGCTAAAACTTCTGCGCGCTAGGCGCAACGACAGGCTTCATCCAGATCTTCGAGTTCTTGCAAGAGCTCGCGTAAAATGGTGAGTTCGGCCCAAATCGTGGTGGCTTCCCGCCAGCCTTGTTCGAAGTGTTCGGGTTCAAACAAAAAATTGAGACGTTTTTGGCGTTCTTCGCAGCGCATTGCCAGGCCTTGAGCGACGCGTTTGCGATCGACGTGAGCATCAATGCCATGCAATTCTGTGAAAACGTGATCGTACTCGATGCGATCGGCCAAAAACTCATGTGACAGAGGCACATACTCAGGTTCCGGCGGCGGATGACCTCGGAACGAAAGCAAATAAGCAGCGCGCAAAGGCGCATCGACGAGCGTTCGAAAAGCTGGATCGAGCAGCGGATCGTGATCTGTGCACAAACCTGCTTCGCGACGTGCGTTGACTAAAAACAGATACCGCGCCTCAAGTTGCTGCAGATCCAAATTGAAGTTGGGTGAAAGTCCCAAGCGCTCAAAGTAATCCTGTGAACCAGTTGGCCAACTCAGGTAAAGCGCACCGCATTTAGGACAGTGATCGCTTTCAGGCTCACACACTGAAAGTTCAAGAATTTCAGAGAGTTGAACGTCAATCGAAGGCTCTGATGTGACTTCTGGTGTGAGTGCGGATTCGCTGCAATTTTGCTTGCTGGCGTTCGGTGAAGGCACGTCGTTTGGCGCTTCTCCTTGATCCATGCAGGACTCGCTGGGGGTCACGTCGGATTCGTGCGGCGGATCAAGTGTGAGATCAGAGCTGCACCGCCAGCAACGTTTAATAAAATCAGTCATTTTCTGCTTCCTTTGAATCGCCGAGAAGGTGCTCTTCCCACTCATAATTCAAAGCGCGCTCGGCTGCGACTGCTTGCGAAAGTCGCTCAATCACGTAATCGATTTCGCCGGGCGTGTTATCGCGTCCCAAACTGAATCGCAATGTTGCATGACATTGAGCTTCTGATAATCCCAGCGCGCAAAGCACGTGACTTGGCTTGATGTCCGCAGAAGTACACGCAGATCCTGTTGAAAGCGCAATTTCGGGTAACTGATTTAAAAGAGAGTCGCCGCGCGTAAATGGGAAACCCAGTGACAAATTGCATGCGAGTCGATCGGTTTTTGAACCACGCAGCTCAACTTCGGGAATCGTCGCTTTTAAGCCATTCAACAAGCGATCGCGCAATGTGAGAATGTGCTTGGCAAACGTTGCACCTTCTTCGCGAGCAATGCGACACGCTTCGGCAAATCCCACAATAAGTGGCACTGGCAAAGTGCCAGAACGCAAACCGCGTTGATGGCCACCACCGTGAATTTGCGTAAGAATTTCAACGCCTTCCCGAACAAACAGCGCACCAATGCCTTTGGGACCATAGATCTTGTGTGATGACATGGAACAGAGATCAAATCCCAAATCATCGGCATCGAGCACGCCTTCGCCAAGCGCTTGCGCCGCATCGGTGTGAAACAGCACGCCATGTTGATGGCAAATCGATGCAATCTCTTTCAGCGGCTGTAACGTCCCGATTTCATTATTGGCCGCCATGATGGAACAGAGCAGGGTATTGGGCTGAATCGCTTGTTCCACGGCTTGCGGCGAAACTTTGCCGTCGCAGTCAACCGACAAAATCGTGGCTTCGTGACCTTGCGCAACCAAGTGATGCACAACATCTAAAATCGCTTTGTGTTCAGTGACTTGCGTGATGATGTGCGATTTTGGATGACCTTCAAAAACGCCTTTCAGCGCCAGATTGTCGGCCTCTGTTGCGCCGCTCGTGATCACAATTTCGTCGCCCGAAACGTTGAGCAAGCTCGCAATCTGGTCCAACGCCGCCGTGACGCAGTCTGCAATTTCATACGCGCCTTGGTGCCGACTGGCGGGATTTGAGCATTGCTCTCGCCAGTACGGCTCCATTGCTTTGATGACGCGCGGATCGCAAGGCGTGGTGGCCTGGTGATCGAGATAGATCATGCGTCCGCTTTTTCGACTTTGGAATTCACAGCCGCCATGCCAGCGCGGAATGCTGCGATGTTGCCAGAAACAACAGCTTCGCCCTTGGCCTGGAAACGACGCGCAATTTCGGTTTCAAGCGCCTCAGCAGAAACTGGAAGTGCAACAGCGAGTGCGCCCAAAAGTGCAACGTTGGTGGAACGCAGCGACGCCACGCCGCGCGCAATTTCTGCTGCATCGAGCAAATGCGTGTTGTAGTGGCTGAGCTCTTCGTAAATATCCTCAACATTTGGATAATTGGGGATGTTCTCAACCGGAGCTTTGTGCACCACAATTTGGCCGTCAGAAGCCAAATAATGTGTGTAACGCAGCGCTTCCATTGGTTCCATGGCACAAATAATGTCGCATTTGCCAACTGGAATCAGATCGGAGTGAATCGGTTCATCAGAAAGTCGCAAGTGTGTGAACACCGCGCCACCACGCTGCGCCATGCCGTGAACTTCAGGCTGCTTCACAAAAAGGCCGTTTTGAATGGCCGCGTGCGAAATGGTGTGCGCGATCGACAAAACGCCTTGGCCACCAACGCCGCAGAGAATGAGATCGCACTTCATTTGGCACCTCCCTCCGGTTTCGCGGGCTTTTGCGGTTTGAGCTGTACGCACGCACGTCGCGAAATCACCACGGACAAACCTTGGTAGTCGACTTCTTTGCGAAGGATTTCCACGTTTTCTGCGTGATTCTTGGGCAGCGGCACCACAACTTTGATGTGCTCCGGATTTACGCCCAAGCCTTCGATCATCATTTGAAGCGGATCACCATGCGCCAAGCTTTCCTGAGCGCCGGTCATGGCTGTGGTCGAGTTGTCCAAAATGAGAACCGTCATCGGCGTATTTTCGTGCGCCGCCGTCAGCAAGCCACCGAGTCCGGAGTGACCGAACGTTGAATCGCCGATCACCGCGAGAACTGGCTTCATGCCTGCGTCCGCCGCGCCTTTGGCCATGGAAATGCTCGCGCCCATGCAGAGCACCGAATCCAAGCCTTCATACGGCGGGTAGAAACCAAGCGTGTAACAACCAATGTCGCCAAACACTGGTGCCAGCTCGTAATTTTGGCGAACTGCGGCCAGCATTTTGTAGGTGTCGGCGTGTGGGCAGCCCGGGCAGAGTTGCGGCGGCCGCGCGCGAAGGTGTTGCGAAACCGGCGGCAACGTAGCGGGCGGATCGACCAATTTCAAAGCGCTAAAGAACGATTTCACAATATCCGGCGTGAGTTCGCCCTGTTGCGGCAAGTGCGCTGACTTGCGGCCGCGAATGCGAGGACGAACCTGCAACAGATCCTGCAACTGCTCTTCAATAAAAGGATAACCTTCTTCGATGACGCAGAGTTGGTCGCAGTGTGCTGCGAGTTGACGGATTTGCTCCAACGGCAGCGGATAGCGCGAAATCTTGAGAACGCTCGGACCGCCGGTCGGGAAAATTTCGCGCACGTAGTTGTAAGCGATGCCCGAAGCAATCACGCCAATTTTACCCGCTTCACCGTCCTGAAGTTCGAGATCGTTTCGCGCCGCAAGTTCGTTGAGCGCCAAAAGTCGAATCTGCTTCTTCAAAAGTTCGGCGTAGCCAATGCGAGCGTTGCCGGGCAAAAGGCTGAAGAGCGGCTTGTACAAATCCGACGGCAAACTCAATTCAGGCTGCGCAACCGGTTCGCGTGTTTCCACGCCGGCGCGAGAGTGAGACAGGCGAGTCACCAAGCGCAAAACCACCGGCAAGCCAACTTTTTCGGAAAGCTCAAATGCTTCACGCGTAAAGTCGTACGCTTCTTGAGCGTTAGACGGTTCCAAGCAAGGCAACTTTGCAAACGCTGCGTAGTAACGAGAATCCTGTTCGTTTTGCGAGCTGTGCATGCCGGGATCGTCGGCCACGGCCAAAACCACGCCACCATGCACGCCGGTCACGGCTGCATTCATGAAAGCATCGGCGGCAACGTTCAAGCCCACGTGCTTCATGGTGACGATCGCACGTTGACCCACAAATGAAGCGCCCAATGCTTGTTCGAGCGCGACCGCTTCGTTGGCCGACCAATGCGCATGTACATTTGGGCCAGCTTTGGCCTCGATGTACTCGAAGATTTCAGTAGATGGCGTGCCTGGGTAGCCTTCGGCGCAACGAATGCCGGCGTCGAGCGCTGCCTGGCCTACTGCCTCATCTCCAAGAAGCAGCTGCATCGAGAATCTCCTTTCGTTACTTCTGCGAGTTGCGGTACGTTTTCGCCCGCTTAAAAATCTAAGAATCTGAGTCGAGCGACTCTACAAGAGGTCGCCGCCTGAAACCACAGTGAAAGGTATTCGCTGATGTTGAAAAAACTCCTCTTTTTGAGTGTTGCCCTTGGTGCGTTCGGATGCAGCGATGATGATAACGGCGGCGGAAGCTCCAATGGCGGTCGCTGTACGCGCGAAAGCGATTGCGCGGATTACGCATGCGACGGCGGATTGCCTCAGTGCGGCATGAATGGTCGTTGCTACTGTGGTTCGAGCGTTGCTGCCAATTCGCCGGCTGCAGGTGAAATCGTCATCAACGAGGTCAAGATCAAAAAGTCCGAAGATTTCCAAGAGTTCATCGAACTCGTGAACGTAACGGACAAAACACTCGATCTCGCAGGTCTCAAAGTTTCGTCTTACGGCACCAAAGTTGAAAACGGCTTAGAAGAAAGATTCGTTCTTTCCAGCGGCAAGCTCGCACCCAAAGGTGCCGTTGCGATCATGACCGGCGGCGAGTGGATTTGGTCTGCAAACGGAAAGGCCGAAGGCGCGATCGAAGAAGGGAACGAGAAATTTAAGTGCGGCTTCCCAGATTCTCCGGCGCTCATCGATCCCGAAGAGGGTTCTGAAGAAAAAGCCGATCGCGTGTTAGATGTCGTTTTGAGCTTGGGCACCAAAAACGGCGAAATCGAGATCTCTCGTTTCTCCGGTTCGTATCAGCAAGTTTTCTCGTCCTCCACATATTCCGCAACGCGTCTCCCCGATCTTAGCGATGAAATCGCCAAGCACAGCCAAGCTGAAAGCGGTTTGAAGGCAAGTCCCGCAAAATGTGCGAACGGCGCCGAGTTCGAGAACGATTGCATCATTCCGCCTTGCACCGCCAACTCTGAATGTGAGTGTGAAGCAAACTTGAATGGTGTTTGTGAAGACGGTGTTTGCAATTGTTACAGCTGCACGCCTGAAACGCGCCCGAACGCGGGTGAGTTGGTCATCAACGAAGTCATGGTGACCGGCGACGAATTCATCGAACTCGTAAACCGCACCAATCATGAGCTGTGTTTGGACAAACTCCAGCTTTCAAGCTCCAAAGGAAACGGCGAACTTGCCAAGCGTTTCGTTTTGGGCAGCGGCAAGTTGGGCGCCAATGAGGCGGTTGCCATTTTCAAGAAGGACTTGCCGTGGGTTTGGAGTGGCAATGGCGAATGCACCAGCGAAACCGACGGCGTCACGCTCAACTTCCCCGATAGCATGAACGCCGATGAAGTCGGAGGCCAAGCGG
>JAZUEA010000326.1:0-5531 GCA_045639945.1 Myxococcota bacterium | reverse complement strand
TCCACCATTGACTGGCTTGTTTTTATTAGAGAATTCTCTAAAGTGAACTCAACTTTGAAGAATCCGAGCAGTGTATCGTCAATTGATTTCAGGTGTGCCCTTTCGCTAATAGGCAGCGCCACTTGATGGAGGATTCGATGAAAAAGTTGTGTTTCTTGTTTGCTTCTCTCACCGGCTTGTGTGTTTCGTGTGATGCTGACGAACTGAGCGAAGACTTCTGCAATCGAATCATAGATTGCGCATCGCTTGCAGAGTTTAAATATGATTCTTTGAGTGAATGCACGAACAGCATAGATGACTATATTTATGCTGATGATTACTGTGCCGATTCGCGTCATCTGTTAATGGAATGCACTCTTCAATTGGATTCTTGTGAAGATTTCCTTGCTGCAAGTACAAATCCAGGAGCCTATTGCTCGTTGGAACTCGAAGCTTTGAGGCGCTGTGAAATGGAAGGTCCGCCATCTTACGGTGATGACGATGACGACGACGATTATTGGTACGGCGATGACGACGATGACGACGATTGGGGAGGTAGCGATTACGAAGATGGCTACTACGATGGATATGATGACGGTTATGGTGATGGGATTGGTGACGGATACGATGGCGGTGACGACGACGGCGAGTAATTCGTTGATTTGATTAAAGAATCAACCTCGGCGTTCAAATTCCGCACGCAAAATCCGCAAGCTTTCTTCCGCCATTCGACGTTGTGATTCCGCTTCATCTCGCGATTCACATGCTTCCTGAAGCGATGCAGTCAAAAGCTCAATCATATTCGCATGTTCCGTGAGCATTGCGTTCAAGTCCGTCGAACTTTGTTTGCGCTCAGTTAATTCAGAACGCAGACGCCGAATTTCATCTTCTAAAGCAGCTTTTTCTAACCGCGCGCGCGCTGCATCTCTGCGAGCTGTTTGCAAATTTTGGCGTCGGGCATCGCGTTCTTCTAATGCCAATCGTGCGTCGTGCTCCAGTCGCTTGTAAGCGGCCATGTCGGCTCGGCGCAATGCACGCTCTGCTTCAAGTGCTTTTTCCAAAGCCTGAATCTGTGCTTCTTGATCAGACGGAAGTGGCAATTCTAGTTGTGGAATGGGTTGTTCTGATTCATGTGATTCACTGGTCAGAACTTGTAATGCTTCGGACAGTTCACGAACTCGGCGCTCATTTTGCTCTGCACGTTCGCAAGCCTTTGAAAGTGCATCGTTTTTTGCGTTTTGCTCTTGATGACTTCTCTCAAATGCCTCGCCAACGGACTTCAGCCAGCTATCCACCAATGAGACATCACTCAAAACTGGAGCAACTGACTTTTGAGGCCAGCTCGCAAACAGACACGCCGCGTTTTGCAAATGATTTAGCGCCTTTTGGCCAGTTTTCAGTGCGCTGTCGCGTTCGGCTTCAAGCGCTTTGGCATCCGCGTGAGGGTCATCCAACTCGAGTGTGCGAGCACGCAATTCTTCCAGCTCTGATGTGAGCGATTGCATAATTTGAGCGTGATGTGCTTCGACCAAGTCGACGCGCTTATCTGCCACTCGACGTTCAGCTAACTCTTGGCGTACAGCCTCAAATTCTTCTTCGTCTTGTTTGAGCGAGTCGATTTTTGCAGCAGATTCCGCTAGTGATTTTTCGAGTTCAGCGATACGTGCTTGAGAATTTTTAAGCTCTGACTGAATAGACGCAAACTCATTGTTTTTACTTAAAATTTCTGACGCATGCGCATCTTTGCTCGCTTGATGCGCTGTGCGTTCTGATTCTAGTGCATCTTTTAATTCTTGAATCTGTGAGTTGACAGATTCCTGTGAATTTTCAGCAACTTCCTCGCTGCGCTCAATTTCAAAAGAGAAAGCAGGTAATTCTATGAGACTCTTTGATGCCACAAAACATGTGAGATCTAAGAGTCCATGTGTTTCTGTTGGTAAGTTGGGATTGGATTTGTAATAAGCTAGGTTCGCTGTGTGCAGCTCAATTTGCTCGCTGTGCGCAAGTCCTTCTATGACTTCGTTTTTTTGGAAACAAAGATACAAACCTTGCTTCTTTAAAACGCGCTCTACTTCAGCCAGCGGCGCTTCGCCAGAGAGATCCACAATCAAATCTTTTGAGTTGGGACGCTCTTTCCAATCCGGTCGCATGCGAAGTAATCCGCCATGCTCTGTTTTACCTGGTGGAGCGTCTGGATCCGCGCCTTCGCTGAGCGCCACCAATTCTTTGACAGGTAGCGATGCAAGCATGAGAAGTGTGTCAAACGATTCACCCACAAGCAAAATGCGTTGATCAGGTGCGAGCGCTCCGACAAATGCGCGAAGTAAAAGATCAGTGGCGTTGTGCACAAAGCACTCCTTTAATTGAAAGGGCGCCTTATAACGCGCAGTGGCGTGAGCTGTAAACTGGGCGAACGAATGAATGTTCCGAAAAAGTTTTTATTTCTAAGAACTTCGTGATTTCTCAAAACAAAATTCAGGTGATTTTGATTAAACTGTGGGCTGCAGTTTAAAATATAAATAATTTCAAATAGTTATAATTGGTTATGACTTCTATTCGCTCTCAGCTTTCGCTGAAAACTTTGATTCCGGCCGGTCAGTTTGTTCGCATTCTTTTTTGGAGCGGCGTTTTCGCTTTATCTACAGCAGGTTATGGCGCTTTGGCAGGACCTGTTTTGCGTGCTCTCTTTGGTGGGTCATCGCTGGAATGGCCAAATTTGATTGCGAACTGGCTGCCGCCACCGCCTTCGATTGAAACACTAAGAACCTGGCTGCCGTGGTGTATCGTAGCGATTTCATTTATTAAAGGTGCTTCGGCGTATCGCCAGCAGGTGCTGACTGCGCGTTTGGGACAAAAAATTTCGCGTTCGTTGCGTGAGCGATTACACCATCGTTTTTTGGAGTGGCCGCCGGAAATTTGCGATTCATTTGGTGTGGGTGAGTTGACCAGTCGATTATCTGGCGACGTCGATCAGGTTGAATTGCTTTGTACAGAGGGATGCTTTGCGATTTTGCGGGATGCATTTCAGATTGTCGCTTTGCTTACTCTTTGTATTGTGATTGATCCAAAATTAACACTACTTGCGTTTTGTCTCTACCCTCTCGCTTTTTGGCCGATTGCTAAGTTCTTGAATCAATTAAAGAAGTTAGCAAAACAATCGCAGCAAAATCGCGCAAGTATGAATACATTGTTGCATGACCACATCAGTCGATTGTCACTCTTCCAGCTTTCTGGAGAAGAGCAGCATGCAGAGGCAAACTTTTCGGAAGCTAATCAGAAAATCGAAAAAGCTGTTGTCCGGGCTGCTTGGCTAAAAGGTATTGCTTCACCGCTTACAGAATGCTTAGGCGCTCTTACTTTGGCATTAACTCTGATTTATGTATCACATGAAATTACTCAAGTTCACTTATCTGCCGAACATGTAACAAGTTTTTTTGTTGCGTTGATGATGCTTTATCAACCCGTAAAGGGAATTGTGCGCACGGTGGGTCAAATTGTACCCGCTTATGCTGCTTTTGAGCGCTTGAGTGAGTTGGATGCAAATTCAAAGCAATTACCAAAGGGAGGTGCGCTTTTGCCTCCTAACTCACCGCCTCGTATAGAGTTTGTTGATTTGTCGGTAATGCGTGGCGAGCGCACGGTGATTTCTCATTTCAATGCGGCTTTAGAAGCAGGCAAGGTGACGGCACTCTGTGGTTTGAACGGTTCTGGTAAAACAACACTCGCTTGGACACTTGGTGGTCTGCTTTCACCCGTAGATGGTAAAATCTTAATAAATTCCGAATCGTTGCAAAAATATGATTTGGAAAAATGGCGACAGAAATTGGCTTATGCAGGGCAAGGTTCTTTGCTTGGTCGTGGCACGCTTCGTGAAAATTTGCTTTTTGGAACAAACTGCGAAGATTCAAAACTAATTGAAATAATTAAGAAAGTTGGATTTCCAATTTCGAATTTTCAAAATGGTTTGAACACAGAGTTGGGTGATTGGGGAAGCGGTCTTTCTGGCGGAGAAAGTCAGCGAATTGCTTTGTGTCGAGCTCTGTTACGCGATGCGCCGTTTATTATTTTGGATGAGCCAGAAGCTCATTTAGACCGCGAGCATGCTCAAATGCTTATGGCTGTTTTGAGAAATTGTCGCGCAACAGTTCTTTTGATTACGCACGATGAAAGCTTGAAAACTTTGTCGGATGCATGCGTAACACTTGAGAAACATTTGTGAATTTCAAAAAAGTTTGGCTCGCAATTAAAGCTTTTTGTCTCTCTGTCTTAATCCGCGTTTGGGTCAAAACACTACGCTATGTGCATGTGGGACAAGAAAAAACAGGCCCTGGGCTGATCGCTTTTTGGCATGGCGATCAGTTGCCGCTTTTTGGAGCCTTGCCGCCTGGGGCGTGTGTGGCACCGGTCAGCTTGAGTCGCGACGGCCGTTTGCAAGCGGCAATTTTGCGCCATTTGGGCGTGGATTCTGTGGCTGGGTCGAGTAGTCGTGGTGGTGTGCACGCATTGCTCGGTCTTTTGAAAATTTTAAAACCAATCTCAAAAGATGAACAAAATCCGAAAGGTCCATTCGCTCTTTTTGCTGTGGATGGTCCTAAAGGTCCACTTCATGAAGTTAAGCCTGGGGTGATTTATTTGGCTCGGAAATTGTCGTTGCCGGTTTGGCCGGTTGTCGTGGCGGTTTCATCGGGTCATCGCTTGTCACGCCCTTGGGATCGCTATTTGTTGCCGCGTCCATTTTCAAAAGCGCTCGTTTTGACCGGAACTCCGCTTTTTTTCAGCGAAAATGAATCATTCGAAGACGCTTGCCTACGCCTTCAGTGGGTCATAAATGACCTAGATAAAAAGGCTCAAGAACAGCTGATTGCTTTAATGGGTTAAAAATAACCCACTTGCCTGGCGACAAAATTCGAAATCTTTGCAGCAAAACTGGCATTTTTATTTAAGCTCTGAGAACTTACGAATGCTTGCTTAAACCAAGTTGTTGGTAAGCCGAAAAATAGATCAACGGCGCGTAAAAGTGCGCTGGAGCAGCGTTAATGACGCTCATGAATTCCCAAAAACAAAAGGCCAAAGGCCTGATACAAAACCGTGGAGGTCGAAATGTTCGATGCACGAGAGAGGATGTCGAAAGGCGAAGAGATTCTTCGAGATGCTTCACTGCTCGATTCAATAGGAGGTCGACCAGAGCGCGGTTCAAATGGGGAAGAAGTGGAGGCGAACGGCGAAATTAACTCGGTTCGTGCGTATTTATCGCGGATTGGTTACGTCGATCTCCTCACTCGTGAGCAAGAGCTTGAAATTGCAAAGCAAATTGAGTCGGCTCGTGCGGGCGTGCTCGATGAAGTTTTAAAGACAAATGCCGCAATTAATACATTGGTCGCTCTGCCGCGCCAGCTTCGTTCTGGTCAGCGTGCGGTCAAAGATGTTTTTGACGGCGTGAATGGTCAGTCGATTGATGAGGAAAGTGGCCTCGTTGGTATTGAGCGTTTAGAGCAGCTTTGCGTTGAGCTTCGGCAAGTTTTTCGTGCGCGAGGAAGTCGGAGGCCAAGCGG
>JAZUEA010000325.1:0-1832 GCA_045639945.1 Myxococcota bacterium | reverse complement strand
GCGCGAAGGTTCACCTGAAATCGATGCGCTGGTTATCAAAGCTTCAGCCGGTGTAGCATTCCGCGCTCCCATTTTGAGAACGCCAAGTGCACGCGATGCTGCTTACCTGCTCGCAACCGCCGGATTCACACTTTACGGCTTGCGCGCATACGACGCTTCAGATTTGTATCACACTGAATTTGCAGACAAATCGGTTTTCTTTTTGGGCAGCGAGACGTTCGGACTTTCACAAGAAGTCGAAGCATACCTCACAAAATTCGTATCTATCCCACTCGCACGTGGCGTGGAATCGCTCAACGTCGCTTCCGCCGCTGCCGTGGTTGGATTCGAACTTGCTCGCCAAACTCTGATGAAGGCTTAAGTCTTTAAAATCATTTCGAAATTGTTGCGTTCATTTCGCCTACAACATCGAACTGACGCGTTAATCGTTCATTTGGCGTGACCAGCTCCACCCAGTAGCTGCCAGGCGCCAGATTCACGGTGTGACTCGATTCTTTTTCGAACCGCGTCTTTCGCCACATCGCTCCTGCCTGATCGCGCAAGGTGACCGTAAGTGGCCGCTCAAAACCTTCATAGCGCAATTGGACCGCGACAGGACGTGACTCAAAATACTGATATCCTGTATAGGCAGCGAGTCCCAAAAACACCAAGGCAATGGGCGCGAGAATCTTTTTTTTGAGCGGCCACGCAGCAATAGCATCAAAATCGATCACAGCTCTACCTGCTCGATTTCAAAGCCATTTTCGGTGTAGTGATGCCATTCCACGCTTGCCAACTTATGCGTTGCTTCGTCAAAGCCATAAACGCCGAAAACCGCTTTATTTTCGTGACTTGCCATGCCCACTTGCAAAACCGGAATGCCATCGATGTCATGGATGGAACACACATGGTCGTGACCACACAAAATCGCGTGCGGTTTCGCAGATTCAGGCAAATCGCGAATGGCTTGGATAAATGCATCTGTATCGCGCAACATCCTTGTTTTTGCTGAGATTTTAGCTGCGCCCGTTGCTTCACAGAACGGCGGATGATGCATCGCCAAAATGCGCAAGCTGTCGCGAACTCGCGGATCTTTCAAATAACTGCACAGCGATTCAATTTGGAGCTCACCTAAGCGGCCATCAGCAAAAAACACAGGTCGCGGATAAGCGGTGTCCAAACCAACAATCGCCGCTTTGTCTGTGAGGTGAACGCGTGGAGCCTGATCGCGACAATTGCTGAAATCATCAAAGAAATACGCATCGAGCGCGCGTTCCAGCGAGCCTTTTGCAGCGGCGATGTAAACATCGTGATTGCCGCGAACTACTGTCAACAAACGAGGCGGAAAGCGCTTGGTCAGCACACTCTGCACAAACTCAAATTCCGATGGCACTGCGAGATTTACAAGATCGCCGGTGCACACAACTTGCTCCAGTGAATCCTGCAACTCAACCACAGCATCACAAAGCGCTTCAAAAACCTGCGGTTTGTAATGACGAGCGCGGTTCAACAAAAGGTTGAGACCGCCGCTCCAGCGTTTATTCAAAAAGTCTTTAAATCCAATACCTTCCAAACATAGAAGGTGCGCATCTGAAAAATGTGCGATGCGAATCATCTCAAAGCTCACTCAAAGTGTAGGCCGCTTCATCACCCAAGAATCCATCAACTCGCATATAAATGCTGGCATCGGATTCAAGCGTAAATTCAACAGATTCAGGAGCCGATCTGGTTGCGGATCGTGCTAACAACTCTCCGTTTTCATTGTAAATTTCGAAATCCAGATCACCTTCTTCGGCGTTGAATGAAATTTCAAAGGCATGCTCGCCAGCCGTTAATTCTGCAACATACCAATC
>JAZUEA010000324.1:0-2025 GCA_045639945.1 Myxococcota bacterium | reverse complement strand
GGCCCCCGACTTCTGCGAAAATAACACTGTGACCATTTCTGTCACCGACAGCGGCGACGGCATCGAAGAAAGTGAACTCCCAAAAATCTTCGACCCATTTTTCTCAACCAAAGCAACTGGCAACGGCTTAGGTTTAGCGCTCGTTCATCAAATCGTCGAAGATCATCGCGGCCATATCAACGTGACCAGTCGACCGGGGAAAACGCAATTCACAATTCGCCTGCCACTTGATCCACAATCGATGGGCGTTTTGTTGAGCGACACCGAACTTGGCCTTCGAGCCGTAGCAACGCAAATGCCGCTTCCTCAATCCGAGTGCCAAAAATTGACCGCCAACGCGTAACACGCGACTAATAGAGCGTTTTCGAACCACAGGTAAAAATGAGCAAAATTCTCATCGTGGACGACGAGCTCTCGATGCGCGAGATGCTCGAGATTTTTTTCGAACGCGAGGGCCACAAAGTCACAAGTGCCGCAGACGGTGAAGCTGCGATCGCCGCGTTAAACACGAGCGAATTCGACTTGGTCATCACAGATCTACGCATGCCCAAGCAAGGCGGCCTGCGCGTTTTAGAAGAAAGTCGACGACTTTGGCCTGCCACGCCCGTGATCGTTATGACGGCTTTTGCCAGCACCGAAACTGCAATTTCTGCAATGAAATTAGGTGCTTGCGATTATTTTACAAAACCGTTCAAGCTCGCGAATGTGCGCACCGTCATCGATGAAGCGCTGGAACGTCGCAAAGTTGTGCAAGAAAGCCGCAAAGCACGCACCAAACTTTCGGAATGCACTTGCGACGGCGATACGATTTTGGGCGAAAGTCCAGCCATGCTCGCGGTTTTCGACATGATCACCCGCGTGGCCAAAACGCGCGCCAACATCTTAATTTTGGGAGAATCCGGCACCGGCAAAGAGCTCGCAGCCCGCGCCTTGCACGCACAGAGCAATCGCAACAACAAACCATTCGTGGTTGTTAACTGCGGAGCGATTCCAGAAAACCTAATAGAATCCGAATTATTCGGTCACAAACGCGGCAGTTTCACCGGCGCAATTTGCGATCACGACGGCCTTTTCAAAGCAGCTGAAGGCGGCACGCTTTTTTTGGACGAAGTGGGCGAACTTCCACTCCAAATGCAGGTCAAACTTTTGCGCGCACTCCAAGAACGCCGCATTCGAGCCGTGGGCGACGCGCGTGAAATTCCCATCGACGTTCGAGTGATTTCCGCGACCAACCGCGATCTTGAAGCCGAAGTTCGCGCCGGCCGTTTCCGCGAAGACCTCTACTATCGCCTCAACGTCATCTCGCTCGAATTGCCTCCCCTGCGCGAGCGCCGCCAGGACATTCCCCTGCTCGCCCACGCATTTTTGCGCCGCTTTTCAAGCGAATTCGGAAAAGAACTCAATGATTTCGAGCCCAAAGCGATTCAAGCGCTCAGTCACTACGATTTTCCGGGCAACATTCGAGAGCTTCAGAACGTAATCGAGCGAGCTTGTGCGCTGCAAGATGGCGAAATCATTACACTTGAGAACTTGCCCGACTCGATTCAAATCCCCATGTCCACGGCACCATTACCGTTTATTCCTGAGCTTTTTTCGGGAGAAGTCGAAATCGGCGACACCGGCATCAGCCTTGAGGGCGTGGTGGACGAGGTCGAGCGCCGCCTCATTTCGCAAGCACTCGAACGCACCGATGGCCGAAAAAAAGCGGCTGCACGGCTTTTGGGTATCACCTTCCGCTCTCTCCGCTACCGTTTGGAGAAGCTCAACCTCAAAACCGACGACGAGGACGACACCAAATGACACCAGGAGTGACAAAAAACGGCACTGCGACAATTTTCGGCACCTCACTGTGTCACGAAAGTCGCGATTTTGCTCATTCAAAAGTTGGCACGATCTTTGCTTTACCACTGGCGCAAGGTTTGAGGGCTCGCATGAAGCGTCGTCAGCAACACGGAATGACCCTGATCGAGTTAATGATGGTCGTCATCATTCTCGCAGTGCTTTCCGCAATCGCTGCCGGAGCTT
>JAZUEA010000323.1:0-5077 GCA_045639945.1 Myxococcota bacterium | reverse complement strand
CGGTGAGCGAAAATGACGGCTACGTTAAGCTTTACGAAACAACGCGGCCTCTCTTGAGTGTTGGGGTTCAGGTTGATCGCGCTCGTCGTGACAAGTTAGTGGCGTATGATGCGCAGGTCAGCGTTGCAGATTATTGGATTGGACAGGTTTTAGGGTTGCTCAAAGACAAGCAACTCTTAGATAATACAGCGATTTTGATCACGGGCTCAGTGGGCCAAGATTTGGGAGAATTCGCACAAGGTGATGTGGGTGGTTTGTTGCCGCAAGTGCTGCAAGTGCCGCTCATTGTGTGGCATCCCAATTTTAGACATTACGGATTGCCCCGTCCGCTGGGACAAGGTGGCGATTTGTACGACGTAGCACGCATGGTGCTTGCGTTCGTGGGCGTACAGATTCCAACAACATGGCCGGGCAGCGACATTCACACGTCACTTTTTTCTGGCGTAGCGATTCCGCCCAAACCCAGTCATGCTCATGATGGAAATTTGGTGGCAGCCCGCTTTGGACCTTGGGTTCTTCGCGGACTGGGAAACCGCCAAATTCGACTTTGGCACACGCAAGGTGACCGCCTACATCAGGAAGAAGTGACAGGCGAGCATCCGATCACTTTGAGAACCTTGCGAAATTATATGCTCGATGTACCATAACCGGCGCATGTTGAATGCGTCAGATTTAAACGAATCAGCGATTGGGCGTTGACTTTTGCTTTGTCCGCGAGTAGTTTGCCCCGGATTTTCCGCTCCGGCTCTTGCCGGCGTCGCTTGGATTCGTTCCAGAGGAGTGCGGTTCTTATGGCCGTCAAGATCAGGTTGCAGCGTTTCGGCGCGAAAATGCGCCCCTTCTACCGCGTTGTCGCAGCGGACTCTCGTTCGCCCCGCGATGGTCGTTTCCTTGAGCAGTTGGGCATCTACGATCCCATGGCTCAGCCTGCCATGTGCCGGTTCAACCAGGCTCGTCTCGATTACTGGCTGTCCGTTGGCGCCAAGCCTTCTGACACCATCGCGAGCTTGTTGCGCCGCCAGAAGCGCGAGCAGGTTGAGGCTTGAGCAACGCCCACGGTTCTGCGGACGGTTCGGCTGAGGAAATCCTCGCCTATATCGTGCGCTCTTTCGTCGAAGATCCTGAAGCCGTCGCAGTTGAAACAGGGGAGCGCCGTGGCGAGCCCGTTCTTCGCTTGACGGTGGCTGAGGCCGATCGCGGAAGTGTAATCGGACGCCAAGGGCGAACGATTCGCGCAATTGAGACCGTTCTTTCCGCAGCTCCCGGGCCGCGCTTCGGACTCGAAGTCGTCGACTGAGTCAGCTCCTGAGGATGTGATGGACGCTGCGTTCGAACAGGCTTCTTTCAAAAACTCCAAGCTCCATGAAATGGGCCGCTTGGGTCGTCCGCATGGTGTGCATGGCGAAGTTCACATGTGGCCTCATAATGGTTCAAGTGAACTTCTCGTTGCGGGCCGAACGATTCAGGTAGGTCCAGACAGCGCGCATTTAATGCCGTTGACCATCGAGGGCTGCCGGAGCGATGCAAAAGGCCCGATCGTGCGTTTTGCTGAAATCGCAGATCGCGAGCAGGCTGCTGCTCTCAATGGGCAGTGTTGGTTCGAGCGTCGTGAAGATTTTGCTCCGCTTGAAGCGGGCGAATTTTACGTCGCCGACCTGATGGGCTGCCGTGTTCATACCAAAGCCCGTGGAGAGGTTGGCAAAATTGTAGACCTCTGCACCGCTGGTGGTATGGACTACTTGGTCATCGAGACTGCAGGCGGGGAGCGACTTGTTCCGCACCGTCCTGAGTTCCTGATCGATATCGACTTGGCCGCTCAAGTGGTGACCATCGCCGATATTGGTGGACTACTCGATGATGAGTTCTTTTAAACCAGCGATTCGTTTCACCGTTTTGACGCTTTTCCCTGAGATGATCAGGGGATACGTCTCCGATGGCGTGATCGGCCGCGCTCTCAATGCGGGCATTGCCTCTGTTGATACGGTCGACATTCGGGATTACACAACCGATCGCCATCGCACCGTCGACGATGTTCCCTTTGGGGGCGGAGCCGGCATGGTGATGAAGCCTGAACCGATCGCCCAAGCCTTTGATGCAATGGGTGAAACTGCTCATCGCATTTTGCTGGCGCCCAGCGGCCATCCCTTCACGCAACGTGATGCGGTGCGTTTGTCTGGCATGCCGAGCATTGCCCTTTTATGCGGTCGCTACGAGGGCATCGATGAGCGGGTGATTGGGCGATACGTCGATGAAGTGATCTCCATTGGCGATTACGTGCTTTCAGGCGGCGAACTCGCAGCGCTCTGTGTCCTTGATGCAACGCTTCGACTTATTCCCGGTGTTCTCGGAAACGCAGAATCCTCGGTGAATGAATCCTTTGGAGCCGAAGGGTTGCTCGAACATCCCCAATACACTCGTCCAGCAATCTGGCGGGGAGAGGGGATTCCCGAGGTTCTATTAAGTGGGCATCACGCTCACATCGCGGCATGGAGACGCCGAGAATCTCTACGCCGCACGGCCTTGTATCGGCCAGATCTTTTGGAGTCGGTGGAGCTTTCGCCCGCCGAACAGCGATTCGTGCTCGAGCTGAAGTCGGGCGAAAAAACCGAGGAGTGACCATGAACAACGCCATCTGCGCCGTTGAAAACTCGTTTATGAAGCAGGACCTGCCGGCTTTCCGCGCTGGCGACACCGTCCGCGTCCACGTTCGTATTCGCGAAGGCGAAAAGACCCGTATCCAGGCTTTCGAGGGCATTTGCCTCCGCCGTCACAACGCTGCTTTGACCTCGACCTTCACGGTCCGCAAGATCAGCTACGGTGTCGGCGTTGAGCGTATCTTCCCTCTCTACAGCCCGCTGATCGAGAAGGTCGAAGTGGTTCGCGAAGGCCGCGTCCGCCAGAGCCGCATTTACTTCTTGCGCGCTCGTTCCGGCAAAGCTGCTCGTATTCGCGACCGCGGACAGCGCCGCTAATCAAAGCGCCGCTTCTAGCGCAAGCGCGGCCCTTTGGGGCCAAGAAGCCTGCCTTCATTCGAAGGTGGGCTTTTTTGTTTTTGGGCTCAACATCGCGAGCCAAACCACCATATATATATGGTCAAAACTGCCTATTTGTTTTGAACGAGATTCTTGGAACCTGCTGAATAAAAAGGGAAATTTGTGAAACGTCCAGCGTCTTATGAGCTCGATCTGTTTGGTGAGCCGATTTCATTTTCAGAGCCGGGCGAAGTGGATGCCTGGGCGAGTTCATCCGTTTCCGGCGCGGTTGTGGGAGTGGACGAAGTCGGTCGCGGCCCTCTTGCTGGTCCAGTTGTGGCGGCGGCGGTTGTGTTGGGCGATGAAATTCCGCCAGGAATCGACGACAGCAAGCGACTCACTGAAAAAAAGCGGCTTTTGCTTGCGCGCGAAATTGTGCGAACGGCGCGGGCTTTTGGCGTGGCGCGTGTCGAAGCGGCTGAGATCGATCGCCTCAATATTTTGGCAGCGACGCAAGAGGCAATGCGTCAGGCGATTGCGCGCGTAGTTCGTAAGTTGGGTGCGCCTGCTGGATTGGTTTTGGTCGACGGCAATGTTTTGTTGCCCAAATATCAAGGTCCTCAGCGAACTTTGGTGGGCGGCGATCATTTGAGTTTGGCGATTGGTGCTGCGAGCATTTTAGCTAAAGTTTCTCGAGACTTACGAATGGCTGCTCTTGATAAAGTTTATCCGGGCTATGATTTTGCAAAGCACAAAGGCTACGGAACTGCGGCACACTTAAACGCTTTGCGTGAACTTGGTCCGTGTCCGGAACATAGGAAGTCTTTTAAAGTCAAAGGCTTATCAAATGAGTCCACGTGAACCGAAGCAAAAAACGCTGCAGCGTATGACGGGCGATCAAGGCGAGGCGATTGTCGCTGATTTTTTAGCGCAGCGCGGATTCGAAATTCTGGATCGCAACTGGAGTTGCCGTGAGGGCGAGCTAGATGTGGTTGCGCGCCAAGGTTCGCTTTTGGCCTTTGTTGAAGTCAAATCGGTTTCAACCGGTTTTTTGGACACGGCGCTTTTGAGCGTAACGCCTGCAAAACAAAGAAAAGTCGCGCGTGCAGCGGAAGCTTGGTTAGAAGCACACGAAATTTCGGTGGATGGCATTCGATTTGACGTGGCTGCGATCGATTTTTTGCACATGCCGCCACGCATTGAATACGTTCCCGATGCGTTTACGCCAGAATGGGCGTTTTGATTTCTGAATATTTTTCAGGAGTTATGCAGAATAGATCTGCGCTTTAAGGCGAGAAACGCGCTGCAAAGCGAGTTGAAAAAGATTAGAGGTCTTTCTTTTTGACGCAGTAGCACTCGCTTGTGGCACCTGCGTCGGTAGGAATGCACGGGTTGACTGCACTTTCAGCTTCGGTCGCTTCAGCGCTGGCTGCACCACCCAAAATTGGGCGGCAACGTGCGCTGCCGGGGCAGTCGCTGTCTTCGATGCAAACTTCGCTACAGTAACTTTTATGTCCGCGATATGAAAGGCAAACTTGCGTTTCGCAGCGGGCGTAGGACGTGATGGCGCAGGACGCGCTGACCTCGGTGGCAATACCGGCATCGTCAACGTCGACGCGCGAACCACGGCAAGCCGTGATGTCTTCGGGGATGTCACAAGGCTGGCCAAAGCCAGTGTCACAAGCACTGGTAGCGAGGGCGACAGCAGCAAGAAGGAACGGCACGAAAAAACGCATGTCCACTCCAGAGAGGGCACCGAATAGAAATTGCACTGTACGCGGTCTGAAATCGCAGGGCAAGACGAATCACCGCAAGAGAGAATAAACTGCCTTTCGAAAAAACGTTCTGTGAGATCTGATGTCTCTTAGGAAATTTCTTTTGCGTTCACTCGTGCTCAACGGTATACGAATCGCCCAGACCGCGAATAGGCGGTGCGGTATTGAACTTCTTGGAGGGGATGATGCCCTTTCTCCGCAACTCTTTTCTCCGCTGCTGTGGACTTGTAGCGTGCACGGCTTTGCCCTCGTTTGTCTCAGCGCAGGATTTCAACTTTGCGCCGATTGACGTTGATGCAGAGAAGGAAACAAAGGCTGAGCTCAGTGAAG
>JAZUEA010000322.1:0-4798 GCA_045639945.1 Myxococcota bacterium | reverse complement strand
GGTTTGACCTAATGCCCAAACAGGGATTTGTCCTTTGGTTTACAGGACTTTCTGGTGCTGGCAAAACCACGCTCGCCAAAGCCCTTGCTTGTGAACCTGAGTACGCCGGTCACACATTAATTTTAGACGGCGACGATTTACGCGCCGGCGTGACTGCAGATTTGGGATTTTCGCGAGGAGACCGAGGCGAAAACCTACGCCGCACTTCAGAAATTGCAGCCCTTGCTGCTCGCCAAGGATTCATTGTGGTGGTTGCTCTGATTTCGCCTTATCGCGAAGACAGAGCAAACGCCTCGAGAATCATTGGTGAATCAAAGTTTTTTGAAGTTTATCTCTCAGCCTCATTTGAAACATGTGCAGCACGCGACTGCAAAGGCCTCTACGCCAAAGCACTTCGCGGAGAAATTCCTTCATTTACGGGGCTTTCCGCACCTTACGAACCACCTACATCGCCGGCGCTCGAACTCAACACGGCGGAATTGTCGGTTCGCGAATGTTTAGAGCGACTGAAGAAGCTCCAGCCGCTCTAATCAAAATTCCGTAATCATTAAGCGTTTTCGTTGCTACGAGCGAGCGCACCACGGTGCGTGACGGCTTCTGCACCTGCAGCGCAACCACAGCGGATGATTTCAGAAATCTGCTGCGATGAAAGCGTCGAGAGTTCACCTGCGCGCGACAATGCAAGCGACATGGCAGACATAAACGCATCGCCGGCGCCTGTGGTATCGACGATTTCAACGATGGGCGACGGTTCAGAGCCGCGATCGTTTTTGCGCATCCACATTGCACCATCTGGACCAAGCGTGATGACTGCAAGCGTAACGCCTTGATCTAAAAGCCAACGCGCCGCTTCTTCAGGATCCGCCTTGCCGGTGACGAACTCGCATTCAGCCGACGAGCATTTCACCACATCACAATGTGGGATCATGTCGTACAAACGCTGCTGCACCACACCGGTGTGTCCCCAGTTGCCAGGACAAATGCCGGGATCGCACAAGACCAGACCGGGACGACCATTGGCCGAACTCGGATGCGGATGGCGCGTTTGGTGAATTTCCTCAATCGCCTTACGGACGGCATCGCAACCTTGCGGTTTGCGTAACGAACCGATTGTAAAGAGGAAAGCACTCGTCTGATGCAAAAGTTCAGGGATGATATCGTTGGGGCCCAAGAGAGTGGACACATGTCCTCCGCGATGGAGGAACGAGCGCTCGCCAGTACTGTCTAAGGTGATGAAGCAAAGGCCCGTCTGATCTTCATCAGTAACGCGTACAGCCGATGTGTTCACGCCCTCTTGTTTGAGGCAACTCAGCAGCATGTGGCCGAATGGATCGTTTCCAAGCACGGTGCAATAAGCAATTTTTCCACCGCGCCGAGCCGAACCAATGGCTACGTTGCAAGGGGCACCACCAGAGAAGACTTCAAAGCCTTCGGTCCGCTCAAGGGCGCCGCGTTGGAGGGGGACAAAGTCGACGAGCGCTTCGCCGACGATAAAGAGATCTATTTCTTTGTCGCAGTCCATGCTTAAGTATACCGAAAAAACACAAAAAGCGGTATGAGTCTTTAACGGTTCAGCCAAAAAAAATCACATTTCGTAATTTGCGAATGTCGAACAGGCTCGGAGGGGCTCTTGGACGAGATCTTTCAGAAGGTGTTGCGCGCTCAATCGCTCGACCAAAATCTGATTGTACGGCTTTCGCAGGCATTGATTGAACGCGGCGGAGAAGCCGAACTCCAGGCTGTAGTAGAGGATTCTCTCGAAAAGCAATCTTCTATCCTTATCGATTCTCTTCAAACGAGTCCATTGCCTACCGGTTCGCTTGGCTCAACCAATAAATCAACTGATTCGCTTTTGGAACAGCCTGAATCCGAAATTACAGACGGCATGCCGCCGCTCGATGCAGAGACTTCGGAGCTTTCGTCGCCTGCAAATCCAAATGCATCGCCATCGATTTTCGATATGGCTTCTTTTGAGTCGGCAGCCTATCCGCCGTCGCTCGATACAACGCCTTCACAGCCATTCGCGCCTATTTTAGAAGACTGTTCCTTTGAAAATTCCTTTAAATCTCAAGGGATTTCGCTCAATTCAGATGTCAAACAAGCACCTTTCGCATCACATGCTGCTTATCGCAGCTCGCTTGTACAATCGACTTCAAATTCCACGCCTGCTTCATTTACAGATTCGTCTCGTTTTCAAGACAGAGTGCTTCCAAGTCCTGTCTCTAGAACGATTTTTTCAAACGAGCGAACTCTAGTAACTGATATGCCGAATTGGACACCTGTGCCGACGCCAGCTCCAATTCCTGTTCCAACGGCAACGTCGATTCCAGCTGCGAAGAATCTGAACAAGCGCCCAACGCTCGAACTTGATATTGACGGCATCTCTCGAAAAATCTCGGAGCACGAGAAGAAAAATCAAAAAAACGTATCAGTTTCCGAGCGTTATCAAATTGGCGAAGAAATTGCTCGCGGCGGAGTCGGCCTAATTCGAGCGTGTCGTGACACAGAATTGCTTCGCCCGCTCGTAATGAAAACGCTCAAAGATGGTCGTTCTGCGTCACCTGAAGCACTACGAAAGTTCGTTTTGGAAGCGCAAATTACGGCGCAACTAGAACATCCAAACATCGTGCCGGTTCACGATTTCGGTTATTTCCCGAACGGCGAACCGTTTTTCACGATGAAGCACATCAACGGCCAAAGTCTAAAGAAAATATTGAAGCAATTACGCCAAGGCGATCGACACGCAGAAATGCGCTTTTCTCGTTTGAAATTGCTCAATATTTTTGAGCAGATCTGCATGGCGCTTGGATTTGCGCACTCGCGCGGCATCATTCATCACGACATCAAACCGGGCAACATCATGCTCGGCGATTTCGGTGAAACGCTCCTTTTAGACTGGGGATTGGCTGAATTTGTCGATCCAGCAGACGATCCGCGCTCGGCGTATGAAGCGCGATTGGCGCCGCAACGCGAAGAGAAGGTGATTGCGGGCACGCCAGTTTACATGTCGCCCGAGCAAGTTCGCGGCGAAAAGCTCGACTATAGATCTGACATTTATGCTTTAGGTGCAGTACTTTACGAGATTCTTTGTCTGCGACCACCGTTTCAGAATTCGAATCCTGCTGAGTTGCTTTCAGACATTCAGCTGCGTCATCCTAAGGCACCATCGGTTTGGGCTCCAGAGCGCATGATTCCGTCGCAGCTCGATCGTATCTGCCTGAAATGTTTAGAGAAATCGCCTCAGAATCGATACGAGAACACGGATCAGCTCATTGCGGATTTGGACGCTTATCTCTCCGGCGTTGAGGATTTGGATCGCCGAGCCAAGCAAAGCGAGGAAAAGCTTTCAGAAGGTCTCGTTTTGGTTGATGAATTCATCAAGCTTCATTCCGAGATTGACGATTTGCGCATTGAAATCGCGGAATCGGAATCTTCGTTGATGGATTACTCGCCGCTTGAACAAAAACGCGCAATTTGGGCCAAAACGGTCGAACTCGAAGAGCGGCAACAACAAAGCACGCATCATTTTACGGCCGCCACAGAAGTTTTGCAGGAATCGCTGAGCTTCAATCCAAATAACGACAGCGCTGCACAGGCATTGGCGCGTTTGTTTGAAATCCGCTTGTCCGACTCAGAAGCAGAAGGCAACGACCATCAAGCGAGCTATTACCGAAATTTGGTCGAGCACTATTCTCGCGATACAGGCAAAGAAGCTCTTCGAAATTCTGGTTTAATTTCGGTTAATTCCACGCCAGCAGGAGCGAGAGTTTACGCAGCGCGATGCATTGAAGTCGATCATCGCTTGACGTCGCTTTTGGAAGAAGAGCTCGGACGAACGCCTTTGCGCGAGATTTCGTTGGAACATGGTTCCTGGATTTTGCGCATTGAAGCAGAAGGGTTGCGCGATACGCTTTTGCCAGTTTTGGTTGAGCGAAATTCTGAAAACATAATAAATTGCGCGCTTTACAGCGAACAGGAAATTGGATTGCGCTTTTTGTATGTGCCTGGTGGTTCGTTCAAAATGGCAGGCGATCCAACGTGTCCATCCGCTCGACAGCGTCGATTGTGCACCACGAATGATATCTTCATGGCGCGCTATCCGGTCACAACAGGCGAATATCTCACATTTATCAATGACTTATTCGCACAAAATCCAGCACTGGCCGCTGCGCACATACCACGCAACCCATTAGGAGGGACTTCGCTTTGGTTTTTGACGCCGCAAGGCTACACACTGCCAAGCAAGCAAACATCCCGATATGATTGGGATTTACGCTGGCCAGTCTTTGGCATTTCTTGCAACGACGCCATTGCATTCTGCGAGTGGTACACAAAGCGGCTGGGCGTGGCGATTCGACTGCCGACTGAAGTGGAATGGGAAAAAGCGGCACGCGGTACAGACGGCCGATTCTATCCATGGGGCAACAACTTCGACAGCAGCTTCTGCAAAATGGCCACGTCGCATCCTCTCATTCCAATGCCTGAATGTGTAGGCAGCTATCCTACAGATATTTCGCCGTACGGCATTTACGACATGGCCGGCTTGGTTTCGGAGTACACCTTTGACGCCGACAATCCAGACAACAACTACACAGTGGTCAAGGGTGGCGCCTACGACAAAACAAGTCCGTTCGAATGCCGAGCCAGCTATCGTGTAGTCGTGCCCCGCAATGTGCCGTCAATGAACCGCGGATTTCGAGTGGTGCGAGATCCAGCACCCAAATTCTGACTATATATATTGTGTAATTAGAGCGTGGTGGGCAGCGTGCCTTGCGCGTAGAAGTCGGATCGTAGCCAT
>JAZUEA010000321.1:0-10035 GCA_045639945.1 Myxococcota bacterium | reverse complement strand
ACCGCTTGGCCTCCGACTTGTATGTTATTATGTCTCGCGACAGCTGTTACTGGGCACACAACATTCCGCGCCGCGTCGTGGAAAACATCCAGTCTGGCTACATCACCGTTCGTCCGTGGAGCGAAAAGGCCAAGGACGTTGAGGAATGGATTCACGAAGCATTCCTCGCCACGACCAAGTTCAAGCCGGAAGGCATCGACCGCATGCCCATGATGCAGGACGATCACTCCGAATTGGGCTGGAAGAGCGAAAAAGCGCCAGCCAATGAAGGTGGCACCTTCGAAAGCCGCGTTAATCTCGTCGGCTGAGCAAGGTTTCTTGACGCAAACGGCATGTAGGTCTAGGAGACCCTATGCAACATTTCGTTCGATTGCGCCCAGCGATCCTTTGTAGAGACCGGCATGGCGCGCTGATAAGGATCGCGTAAATGGCTTTGAACAAGCCCAAGGTCATTGCAGCAGCTCAAAAGTACGTCCTTAAAGGCCAATTCGATAAGGCGATTCGTGAATACCAGTCTATCCTCGATGAGGAACCAGATGATCAGCGAACAGCCTTAAAAATCGCAGAGTTACACGTAAAGAACGGTTCTCTCGAAGAAGCATTGGCGGCGTACGAAAAAGTCGCGAACGAATACAGTCAAAAAGGGTTCTTCCTAAAAGCGGTCGGCGTTCATAAGCAGATCCTTGGCTTAATGCCGGCCTACTTGCCGTCTCACCTTGCCTTGGCTGAACTCTATCGCCAGCAAGGTCTGATTTCGGACGCGATCGAAAAATTCAAGCAGGTCGCCGGGCAATACGAGCGCGAGCAGCGTTTCGAAGAAAGCCTGGAACTGCTTCGAACCATCGTTTCGCTGTCGCCGCAGTCGGAAGACAACGGCATTCGTTTAGCAGAAGCCTACGTTCGCAAAGGCGACAAACAATCAGCGATTCAAGAATTTCGCAATGTTCTTGAGCAGTTACAGCTAAACAAAAAACATGCCGACTACGTTCGCGTGGCCGAACGCTTTATTTGCATTGCGCCAGAAGAATGGGACGTTCACCACACTCTTGCTGAAACCTATTTAAAACTGAACGATCCCAAGCATGCGCTCGCCTGTCTGCAGCCGCTGTTTAAGCACGATCCACAAGACGTCGACACGCTTTCGGTTTTGGCGCAAACCTTCCTTGCTCTGAATAATCCAGGCAAAGCAATCGCGACTTACCGCGAAATTGCAAAGCTTTCTCAGAATCAAGGTAACGAGGCGCGCTACCAAGAAACGCTTCGCCGAATCATCAGCATTGATCCGAACGATGAAGAAGCGCGTGTCAGCTTGCGAGCTCGCGCTGCTACGGGCGCATTGCCCAATATGTCGCTGGCGGGTCAGAGCGAAGAACGCAATCCGCAAAACCGGCTGGATGCAGATTTCTACCTGAAAGACGTAGACATCTGCCTCAAATACGAGCTCATCGATTTGGCGTTCGAGCGCCTTCAACTTTTGTTGGATGCTCAGCCGTATCACCAGGTTGCTCTCGAACGACAAATTCAGCTGTCGCAAGAGTTTAATCATCCGCAAAAGCTTGGATTTGCTCAGTTGCACCTGGCGGAACTCATTGCCGAAAGCAAACCTGAAGAAGCACTCAAGCTTCTCAATGAGCTTTTGAGCAACGATCCGAGCAATGAAACAGCGCTCAGCTTAAAGAACGAACTCACTCAGCAACGCCAAGAAGCTGCGTACCTTGCGGAACCAATGCAAAGCGTCAGCATGAGTCTTCCGCCTGGCGCAATTTCCTTCGTCTCCAGCCCGCAGACGCAATCTGGACTCACATTCTCGATTGAGCACAATGCGCCGATCGATGAAGATGACGCTTTTGGCGATTTGCTCAATGATTCGCCAGAGCCGGCTTCGACAGGCCCGTTTGGTTCGAGCAGTCATCATGCGTACTCGCCGAATCAACATTCGCCCACGACAGGTGATATTCACTTCTCGCCTACTCCCGCGCCCAGTTTCTATCAGGCTCCAAACAGCAAGCTTCCAAACACCAAGCCACTTCCTGTTTCAGCAAGCGAGCCTGCGCGCATTCAGCCGCTTTCAGACATTCAAAGCTCACCGACACCGGTGCCATCCAAATCGATTGGCTCCGAATTCGGCGATTTTTACGCAGGCAATCTGGAAGCGTTCCTTGCAGGCCAACAAAATCGCAAAACGCTCAAAGCGGCTCACACGCCTGCGCCGGCACCTGCACCGTCCAAGTGGGACAACATGCAGGACGACGACATGGATTTCGGCCTGCTCGACGAAGATCCACAAAACGATTTACCGAGCGATAGCTTCGAATCCATTGCGGAAAAGCCGAAGGCACAACCGGCGATCTTGGCGACATCTTTCGCGATGAGCCCTCTCCGGGTGCCAGATGACTTTGGTTCACCCGAAGAATTCAGCAACGATTTGGCCAACGTTTCGAATGCTGAACTCTCGCCGCCAGATGAATCTGCGTTGGCGTTTTTGCTGCCGCCCAGCGAAGATCCACTTGCGAGCCAAAGCATGGAAGCGCTCGCACTCGCACCGGACAGCGCAGCTTACGATTTTTCAAACGCCGATGGCTTGGCGGAAACGTTCATTCAAGATGCATCCAGTGCTTCAGCGGCTTTCTTGTGTCCACCGCCTATCGCGACACAGCCGCCGGATGACGCCTACAACGGATTCTTGGATCCGGATATTTTTGCGAGCAAGCCCAGCTACCAGGCTCCAAAATCAGCACAGCCTAAGCCGAAGCAACCTGCGCAACAATCCGTTAATGTTGAGGAAACGAGCGAATTCTTCTCGGCAGCTCTGAATTACGACTTCAACGAACCAGACAACCGAGAACTCGCGCACGCCAGCTTCGAAATCGATCAGCAAGAGCCACTGCTGGAAGACGAGCAAAACCAACGTTCCAAGACGTATACGCCTGAGCTTTCCAACGCGCCGCACTCGATTCCACCGATGGCGCAAAAGTCGCAGCCGGAATGGTCATCGCTTCAGAATTGGCAGCCAGACCAGCACACGCCTGCGCCACCAAAACAGCAGCAAGAGTGGAAACCGGAAGCACAATCCGAACTGCACGATTGGCAACCAAACCAATCTTTGCACGCCGGACAAATCCAGTGGAATCCGGTTCACAAGCCTTCTCCGCTTGAGGAATTGCAGAATTCGTCGCGTTTCCGCCGCGCTGGAACGCCTGCTCAACCGCCCGCTACGCCAACGGCGCACAAATCTGTGGGCGGCATGCAATTCGAATCGCTCGGCAACTTCGATATGCCGCAGTTCGTTAAAGAAGTGACCTCCAATCGCCCGGATGGTCGCCAAGGACTGAACTACGCGCAACCCGAAGAACCTGCGACCAACAACGAAGACGATTTTCTGCCGAGCTTTGTCAATCAGATCGACAAGTACACTGGCAGTGCAAATGCGCCTAAAGTTCCGCCACACTTGCCGGGCATGGCTCACAACGAACCATCGATTTCGCCGGAAGAAATCGAAGAAATCGATGAAATCGACGAAATTGAAGAGCTCGACCTCATTGAGGACGAAGAACTTTCAAGTGCTTCTGCGCACGGCTCTTTGATGTCGCATCCGGCGCAATCGCTGTCGCCTGCGCAGTCATCGGTGGGCAACCGCTGGTTGAATCCGCCTCCGCCGACCAGTGCAGAATCGCTTGAAGCGCAGCTTTTTGCGATCGATTCACAACAACAGTCGAATTCTGATCCGTTGTCTGGCTTTAAGATCATCGACCAATCGTCGTTTGATCAGCTGGAATTCTACATTCAGAACAAGCAGACCGCTGAAGCGGAAACTTTGCTCAACCAGTTGCTGAAGCTGGAACCCGAGAACTCTTACTTGCTCACGCAGCAAGAGCGATTGCACGCCCTCGCCTCAATGCTCGGTGACGGCGACGGGTTTGCAGACAAATTTGCGGCGCTGGACGATTTGGCCGAATTGAGCGATCAGCTTGAACCACTTCAGCAGGGCGCTCAGCTCAACGAACTCGAAAACGACGAATCCGGTACTTTGCTCGATTTGGCGATTGGTTTCCGCAGCATGTGCCAGCCAAAGAGCGCGATCAAGCAGCTGGACAAAGCGCTGAACGGTCGAATTTCCGCGTCGCACAAAATCGAAGCGCTGCAAATCAAAGGTCTTTGCTTGCTCGACTGCAACCAGGCGCCAGAAGCGCAAAGTTGTTTCCGAGAAGCGCTTGAAATTTCAACGGATCACAACATTCGCGCCAGCCTTTGTTGCGATCTCGCCACGGCGTACGAGCAAAGCGGCGATAAACAAAGCGCAATCGAAATTCTTCGCCAAGCACTCGAAGAAGGCGCGAGCCCCATGTTGCACGTGCCTGATCGCTTGCGCGCGTTAGGCGGCTGACAAAGCATGGGCGTTTGCGAGAAAAAGCTTGCACACGCCCAAACGCTTTGATAGAAGCCTCTCGCTTTGCGGGATTAACTCAGTTGGTAGAGTGTTAGCTTCCCAAGCTGAAAGTCGCGGGTTCGAGTCCCGTATCCCGCTCCGAGCCCTGTCCTTGTGACGGGGCTTTTTTTTGCCCGGAGTCCGATGTTCCCCGACGATTTCGAGGAAGAGCGCTCACAGCTCGCCCTGTTTCCCGAATCCAGCACCGGCGCATTTCGCCCAGTGTCAGAAGCACTTCAGCCGTTTTTTGATGCGCCTCTTTCTTTTTTAGAACCCACTTCATTTCTGGCTTCAAAAATCGATCTGCCCAGCGCGGTTCGACTCACTCGAGCGCTCACAGTGCTTTCGAGTTTGCCCACTGCTCCGCCGCGTTACTCACGCGAAGAACTGATTCAGCACGTTGAAGAAATAGAAAGCGAACTCTCAGCCCGCTGGATTGATGCTTTTGTGCACGCGTGGAAGCCGCGCTATCACCTGCTCACGCTCGAGCGCGCCAAGAAATTGCTTGAGGATTCGGGTGCTTTAGAAGCAGCAAAAGGCATGGCCATGAAAAATGCCTGCCGAACACTTTGGGCGCCATTCGCTGAATTTTTAGACACGCAGCAAAAACGCGCTCGGTTTGAACTGCGCGATCTCAAATTGCGCATTCAATCGAGTTTGGAATGCCTGTCGCCTGAAGCAGCACGGTTGGTCCACCTCGATTTGGCGCTTTGCGATGCCATGCGCGATCGCGAAGAGGAACTTTTGCGACGCGTGCACAGTCATTGCGAACAAAAATTTGGTGAACGGCTCAAAAAAACACTGCGCGGCGTCCCCAAACGAGCACCGAATTTGGAAGCCGCATTTGGTGAAAATGGTTGGATTCGCAAGCATTTTTCGGCGTGCTGCAAGTTGATTCGCGCCACCATTCACTTGGAGCAAAAACGCCTGGACGCGCTCATTGAACAGTGCCTCGCCTTTCCGCCTAATCCACAGGATGACATTGCGCCACCGGCTCCCAAAGAAGGCATGTTCGCGGACTTAAACTGAGAAATCTCACAGTTCGAATCAAACAATCCGGATTACCTTGCTAATCCGCGCGGCAAGCTAGAAAATCGCACGGACTGTCATGCAACTCTGCTTGCAGATGTTGAAAAAGGAGCCTCGATGAGTCGCCTGCACCGCCCAACGCGCTTTGGCATTCGCGCATTCCTTGCAATCGGCGCACTTTTGGGAGCCTCAAGCGCTCTCGCCTACGACTACCCTGCCGATCTCTCTGATGTTCAAACAGAAGAGGACATCTACGATCTTTACTACGAAGGCCAAATCGAGCAGAGCGAACTCGAGCAACTCCTCTCGCTCCTTCAAGATCCAGTCGACATCAACTCAGCCGATCGCGATCGCTTGTACGACTTGCCAGGCATGAGCTGGAGTTTGGTGAACTCAATCATCAAACGGCGCGAGAAATATCCTTTCAACACACTGTCTGAGTTGAACTTGGTTTCTGGCATGCCGCCGGAAGTTGTGGGACAGATTTCTGGTTTTGCTGTTGCCAACAAGCCATTGGATTTATTGAAAAATCTATCTGGCAAAGCCATTTTTAAGATGGGTTGGTCGCCGTCTCAGAATGCCTACAAATCCGTTTCAAAAGACGACATTGTTGTTGGTCACAACAACGCTGAGGCGTACGAAAACTCACTTTCAGGCACCAAACCACCAACCGCCAGCTTAAAGCTTCAAACCAAGCTCAAAGGTTGGTTCGACTTAGGTTTGGTCGGCACCATGAGTCAAGGCCTCAACGCCGACGACCTCAAATATCGAGCCGAATTGCCAGAATTCCGCAACACACGCGGTTCCTCGACCGAAGGTCAGCAAAAAGGCACGCTTGAGGGCTATCTCACCAACGGCGTTGAAACCAAATTCGATTTGGCCAAGGCCTACATTCACACTCCGATTGGTCGCGGTCAAAGTTGGTCTGCCATTTTGGGTAGCTACCGCATCGGCTTCGGCATGGGCACCATTTTGGATAACACCGGCCGCGAATTCCCTAACGGCTGGCGCGCCGACAAGCAGCTCACCGATTCCGCTTCTGCGACAGGCAGTGCACCAAACTTCCGCGATGATCCTGGATTTTTTGGTGTTGCCGCGAGTTTGCATCGCTTGACCATCAACAGTGGCAAGCACTGGTTCTCCGGTCACATTTTTGGTTCGATGATCGACCGCAACTCGTACCAGACCATCGAAAACAACGCGAAGCAAGCGGATTATCCAAGCAAATCGGCCTACAACAGCGCACGCAGCCTTTACATTTGCGAACGCGATAAAAACGGAAACTGCTCGTACCGCATCAATCCGGCGACCGGCGAAGGCAGTTACAAACTCAGCCAAATCACGATCTTAGACGCATTCCGCGAAACAACCGCAGGCGGCAACTTAAACTTCCACTGGAGCCACTTAACGCAAGTCGGTTTAAGCGCCTACTTCAGCAAGTTGGACATGAATCTGTCCAGCGGTGAAAGTCCAGACGAGGCAAGCAAAAACGGTGACACAGGCCTCAGACTCACCAACTCGTCGCCGTATCCATCGAATGCCGACTTCCCCATGTTTGGCGCAATCGGCGGTCACGTATTCTTTGGACTGGACGACTTCATGCTCCGCGCAGAATACGGCCGCAGCTTCAACGGCACCAGTTCACAGCAAGGCAACGCGCTGCAAACTCGCGCCTACTACAACCGCGGCATTTTCGACGTCGAACTCGGATTCCGCTGGTACGACAAGTACTACGACAACCGCTGGGCCAGTCCGAAAGCCGCTTCCGACATGCTGGACGGCAACCGCGCTCGCGACGAATTGGGTTTCGACTACCGCGTAGGAGTCACGCCCAGCAAAGGCAAACTCACCCTCAAAGCCAAGGGTGACATTTGGCGCCGCGCTTACTCTCAGTGCGTCATCGCGCTTGAAGACAGCGACGATCCCGACAGCGCCACCTACTTGGATGAAGGATGCCTCGCCGCCGAAGCCGGTTTGGAAGAGGGCTACAAATTCAAGAGCGATCCAGTCTGGAACATGACCCAGGAATTCATGGTCGCTTACAGCCCCATTAAGGGTTTGAAGCTCACCTTTAAGCCCGCGTACAGCAACCACGATCTCTCCAAAGGCGGTCGCGACGAAACCTACCAAGACGGCCGTGGCATGAAGTTCTCGCTCTTTGGAAAGATCGACTACATGCCGAAGAATCTGAAATGGTTAAAGATTTCGACGGCTTACCAACATACATTTGAAGACGACACGGCCAACGGCGAGTTTAAACCCAAGCTCTACAACGCCGCACTCGACGCCCAAGACACCAACTATTTATGGGCGCAAAACGAGAACTTCAAAGAGTTCCCGAAAGACAACACGGACTGGTTTGTAAACAGCTTCCGCCAAGATTTTTATTGGTGGCTGCAAGTTCAGGCCAAATACGAAGCGACCACATTCTCCGCACGCTTCAAAATCAACGAAGAAGGCTTGGATCACCCTGCCATCGTTGGAAGTAACGGAAGTTATTGGCTTTTGTCGCTCAAGTTATCGCAAGCAAAAACCTTTGAACACCTTTCCGCTCAGCTGCGTTACGACCTTGTTCACTACAACGACGAACGCGCCAAGTGGTACGAACGTGATCAACGTTTCAACGCGTTCGATCCGCTCACGTCAAAGTATCGCAGCGATAAACTGCTTTCTCGCTACAACCACCTGTTGGTCGGCAGCTTAACTGTTACCTGGTAATTCCGGCGGGCCCGCGCGCCCTGGTGACTCATGCGTAAGAATCTCTGTCTCCTTTTGACTGCTTTGTGTGTCGCCGCTTGCGATGAAGAAAAAAAGCCCGAGCCGCTGGATTTAGGCGTTCCAGTTGAAACCTGCGACGTGCTCTTTACCGAGCTCATGGTTCACAGCCGGCCGTCCAACACTGGCACTGCGTATTCGTACTTGGAGCTTTACAACCCTGCGAACAGCGACGTGGATTTGGATGGTTGTGTTTTCGATCTAAAGAGCGATTCGCAACCCACCACACAAATTACGCTAAAAGGCGAAAAGGCTGTTTTAGGCGGTCACACGCACATGCTCATCGGTTCTCGGTACGCGCCGAACGCCGATTTCAAAATGCCTCTCGACTTTTTCCCGTCTTACTCGGAAGCCGATCCGGTCACCATGACGCTCACCTGCCGCGAAAATACCGTGGCACAGCTGCGTTACCGCACCAAGAACGAGCTCGAAAAAGCCGCTGACAACACTGAAACCGAAAACGAAGCTCAGGCCGAAGTCACAGAAAACGACGGCCTCGACGCGAGTGTTGAAGAAGTCTACCAAGGCATCGAACTCACCATTCCCGTGCAGGGCGTTTCGTTCCAGTTGAGCGCCGACAAGACTTCGTGCAACGCAACCGCCAGCAACTGGTGCTTGACCGACGGCAATTCCAAACCAGAAATCGACGAGGACGCTGCGGACACCTCTGCAAACGCCGACGAGGATGAAGCCACCGTCGATCAGCTCACCACCCAAATTAAAGATCGCGGAACGCCAAAAGCAGAAAACGAAGTCTGCGCCCCCGCGCCGGACGCCTGCCAGCTGAAAGCATGCGACGTTTTCTTCTCCGAAGTGCTCGTGCGCTCAAACGGTGAAGACGCGCTCGACCAATTTGTGGAATTCGCGAACGTTGGCAACAGCGAGCTCGATCTTCAAGGCTGCGAATTTGAAATCGAAGTCGGCAAGGTTAAGCAAAGCGAAATTCTGCAGGGCTCACTCGCAAACGACGGCAAGATTCCTGTTGCGGCAGGCGGAGTTGTAACGATCGGTCCTGCCAATGCTCGCGGTGTAGATGCTCGTTGGACGACGCTTGGCCTATTGCCGAGCACAACGACAACTCGCAACATTACGTTGCGCCTCAAAAATCCGGACAGCGGCGAAACGATTACAGAATTTGTCTACGCCTCGCTCGCTGAAAACGAACTCAAGAATCCAAAGTCGGGCGCTTCGTTCCAGCTTTGCCAAGACATAAACTTCAGCTGCCAAGCCACCAGCGCCGAAAACTGGTCTTACTCCGACGCCAACGACGCATTGACCGAAAGCGGCTCTCAAAATCGCAGCACACGCGGTGCTCTCAACCGCAACTGCGTCCAAATCATGTGCACGCCGCAAAACTGCGACGGCAGCATCATCGGCGGCGAGCGCGCAGTCGTTCAGCCGAAGCAAGGCGAACTCAGCATCACCGAAATCTACCCTGACGAACCAACTAAGGGCGATCCGGGTTTTGAAGACGCGCAAATCTCCGACGGCGAAGAAATCAGCTATGAATGGTTCGAAATTTCAAACAGTTCGGACCACACCGTCGACTTGAACGGGTTGGGCATTTTCCGCAGTCCAAGCGCTGGCTCTGAACCGCTTTACGTCTTCGAAGGCAACTGCCTTGCCATCGAACCGGGTCAGCACATGGTCGTCGCCGCCGATCGCAATCCCGCTCGCAACGGCGGTCAAGCCAGCGAAAGCAAGCCGGACCACATGATTGGCGGCTCTCCCATTTGCGCAGGATTCTCCTACGATCGCGCGTTCACGCTGCCCAACACCAACGGCACACTCGTCTTGGCCAAAAT
>JAZUEA010000320.1:0-3571 GCA_045639945.1 Myxococcota bacterium | reverse complement strand
TGGTGAGATCGATGAGCATCAAGTGGTTGTCGGTGCCGCCGGTCAGCAGCTCGAAGCCGTGTGAAACCAATCTTTCTGCAAGGGCTTTTGCATTCTTGATGGTGTTTTCGGCGTAGCGCTTGAATTCTGGCGTGGTGGCTTCACCGAGAGCCACGGCAATTGCGGCCGTGGTGTTGTTGTGCGGTCCACCTTGCATGCACGGGAAAACGGCACGATCGATGGCTTTTTGATGCGCCTTTTTGCACAAAATAAGTCCACCGCGAGGGCCGCGAAGTGTCTTGTGTGTGGTCGTGGTGACAACGTCGGCGTAGGGAACCGGGCTTGGGTGAACACCACCAGCGACCAAACCGGCAATGTGCGCCATGTCAGCCATTAAGAGAGCGCCCACTTCGTCTGCGATTTCTTTGAACTTTGCGAAATCGATGATGCGCGGATATGCCGATGCACCGCAGACGATAAGCTTTGGTTTGTGCTCGCGAGCGAGCGCTGCGACCTGATCAAAATCGATTAGGCCGTCTTCTTTGCGAACGCCGTATTGGAACGACTTAAAGAACGTGCCAGATGCGGTAATAGGCCAGCCGTGCGTTAAGTGGCCGCCGTGAGGAAGCGCCATGGATACCATGCAGTCGCCGGGGTTCATAAGGGCGAAGTAGGCTTCCAAGTTGGCAGGCGAACCAGAATAGGGTTGAACATTTGCGTGGTCTGCACCAAACAAATCTTTGGCGCGCTGAATCGCTAAACGCTCGATTTGATCAATGTTTTCCTGTCCGTTGTAGTAACGGCGGCCGGCGTAACCTTCACTGTATTTATTGGTGAGGATGCTGCCAGTTGCCTCGATGACTGCCGCAGAAGCGTAGTTTTCAGAGGGGATAAGCCGCAAAACGTCTCGCTGGCGTTGAGCTTCTTTTGTAATTAAATCCGCAATCTCTGGGTCAATCTGCTTCAAGCTTTGATTCATCATCTCAGCTCCTATTAAATGTGGTTTTCTCTCCGTTAACACCGTTTTACTGCGATCGGCAAGTGAAGCATTGTGTGCAAGCGCCTCTTTTGAATGCTTTAGAATTGTGATAAACAACATAAATTCTGAAGCTTAAGTTGTTTTGAGGATTATCAATGAAACTCCACGTTTCTTGTCTTGGCCATGTGGGCGGCCTTGAGAGCTACTGGAAAAACTTTAACACCCTAGAAGTGCACAAGCCGCAGCAAGGCTTGCAGTTAAGCACATTGAGCCGTTGGCGCCGTCAAGCTCCCGCGAATGTTGAATTCGTAATGGGTACGCCGCTTAATTTCGCAGAAACTGGCCTTCGTGGTGACGCTGCGCTTGCGATGTGGCAGCAAACGGTAAAAGAAGCTCAAGCGCTCGAAGCCAAAATCGTCATGATGCGTACGCAGGCGAGCTTCCGTCCGTCCAAAGAAAATCGCGACGCGCTTCGTTCGTTCTTCTCTGAGCAACTCAAAATCCTCGAAAACGAAGGTCATCCGCTCAAAGTTTGTTGGGCCGCTGAAGGTCTGTGGGACGCGCTGAGCGAAGAGCATCAAGAGCTTTGCCGCGCGGCTGGCATCGTGCCGGTTTTTGATCCGTTGGCATTGGACGATGACGAAGAGCTGCCTGAAGACGATTTCTTCTACTGGCGTTTGATGGGGAATCGCGGTTTGGGCGCGCGTTTCACCGATCACGAGCTCGACATGTTGCTCGAACTGTGCGGCGAGAGAAACGAAGGCTATATCTCGTTCACTTCTGCACAAATGATGCGCGATGCCGCGCGTTTTGTGACGCTCGCAAAGTCCGAACTCGATCTCGAAGGAGACGCGTAAAATGGGCGTTCGGCTGCCACGCCACATTGGCCCTTATTATGTTGAGCGCAGGCTCAGCAATGGCGGAATGGGCGTGGTGGTCTATGGACGCCACATGATGCTTGGTCGTGAAGCGGCAATTAAGCTACGGCCGCGCTGTCCGGAAGATCCTGAAGATGAGCGCATGGCGGAGCGGTTTCGCCAAGGTGCCATTTTACAAAGCGAATTCGACCACCCTCACATTTGCCGCGTTTATGATTGCTTGGAGTCTCAGACTCACCAAGCGCTTGTTTTGGAGTATTTGGGCGGCGGTTCGGTTGAAGATGCGTTGCGCGATGCACACGGTCCGCTCGAAATTTCGTTTGCGTTGGATCTGTGCTTGCGAGCCGCTTCGGCGCTCACGTTGGTGCATGAGCACGGCGTGATTCACCGCGACATCAAGCCCGGAAATCTCATGTTGCGCGTGAAAGGTGATGCGTCCACGTTGCGGCTGACCGACTTCGGTGTAGCAAAGTGCGTGGGACGAAGCCCAGATATCACGGTTTCCGGCGCAAATGTGGGCACGCTTTGGTACATGCCGCCAGAGCAATTCAATGGTGAAGCGCCATCGTCCTTGGTCGATGTGTACGCGTTGGGTGCTACGCTTTACGAAATGTTGACGGGACACATCCCGTTCCGAGAAGCCGAATCGACTGAGATTTTCAAGCGTTTTCTCGATCAAGAGCCGCCGCCGCCATTGCGTGAAAGCAATCCCAACGTTTCGCCGGAGTTGGCCGCAATTGTTGAAGCAGCACTTGATTTACAGCCAGCTCATCGATTGCCATCCATGCGAGCGTTCTCGTGCTTGTTACAATCTGTTGCTCGCAACGAGATCATTACAAGTGATGCGCTTGAAATGCGCCATTTCATGGCTTCCGAAGAAGGTGCATTTTTACGCCATTATGTGTCGCATATCATACCGCAGCCGATTGGCGAGCATTTGTTATCCGCACTCGATGGACTTGATCATCGCTTGAATCCGCAGCCGATTTCTGTGGCTGGCTCGTTTGAAGAGGACGACGATGATGATCCTACAGCGGACAATGCGTTTGATGCGGAATTGCTCGATCTGGACGATTTGGTCGATGACGAATTAGAAGATGGCGATTCTGGAAGATTTACGCCGAGTTCTGTGATTCTGACGGGCTCAAGCATTGCATTTTCAATGGATGGATTAGACAGTTTGCCTAATCACCAAAATTCAGAATCTCTTAAAAGCTTTGAGATGCCCGAAGAAGAGAAACCTGCTGAAATCATTGAAGAACCCAACATTGAGCTTTCTGCTTCGAGTATTTCTGGACTCCTATTTCCTCATGAAAGCTTTGTTTCTCCCACCATTTCCACTGCTGCTTTAAATTCGCGATCTGATTCTTCACAGGATGATTCTCATTCTGGCACGCCGAGTTCTTCTCTCTAAAAACTCTCTTCTTTCTGTTGGTTTTTTGAGATTTTCTTCAGAATTTCTCGTCTTGCATAATTCTGCACTCGATTATCTGAATATTTTCCTGTAATCTGCTCTGTCTTTTTGTTTTTACCGGAGGCGTTGTGCGCTCTCTTCGTTCATTTGTTGTTGTGTCTTTGGCTGTTTGTGGGCTTTCAGAGTCGGCACTCGCTGAAGGATTCCAACTTGAGACGGCTGCTACCTGTGCAGAAGATCGCGGCAAGGTGAAATTCACCATCGATCCGTATGGTTCGATGGGTACCGCGGTCGATGTGAGGAGCGATGTTCTTTTTGATC
>JAZUEA010000319.1:0-3411 GCA_045639945.1 Myxococcota bacterium | reverse complement strand
GGCGCCTTCCGAAATTGAAGAATCTATAAAACCTGCTGAAATTAAAGAAGAATCTTCCGAAGAAAATCGCAATGCGTGACGAAGATTTGCAATCGACGGAAGCGCCGTTGGTGTCACATTTGGCGGAATTGCGGTCGCGGATTATTCGCGGATTAATCGAACTCGTGGCGTGCTCTGCGGTTGCGTATTGCTTTCGCGAACAACTTTTTTTGATTTTGACTGATCCGCTTTTTGCAGCGCTGCGGATGCAAAATCTCGAAGAAACGCTTACATTCCGAACACTTGCAGGCGCGTTCCTTTTCCATTTTAAGGCTGCGTTGGTGACTGGCGTTTTTGTGGCGTCGCCATTTTTGTTTTACGAACTTTGGCAGTTTGTGGCGCCCGGTCTTTACAAACGCGAGCGACGAGCGGTGATGCCGCTTTGTATTGCGTCGTCGATTTGTTTCGTGGGTGGTGCGCTCTTTGCTTATTTCTTAGTACTTCCAGATACTTACGCGTTTTTGCTTGGCTACGCAGTTGATCTTGGGCCGCAAAAAATGATGCCTGATATCAACATCGAGGAGTATTTGGGGTTTACGCTTAAGCTTTTGTTGGCGTTTGGCATTGCGTTTGAGTTGCCGGTTGCTGTGGCCTGTTTGGCGCAGATGGGACTCGTAACTCACCGAACGATGGTGCGTTTCGGGCGTTTTGCGATTGTGCTTGCGTTTGTGTTTGGCGCGCTTTTAACGCCGCCGGATGTCATTAGCCAACTCATGCTGGCGTTGCCGCTGGCTGGGCTTTACGGCTTGAGTATTGGCATCGCGTACCTGTTTTCAAAACGCCGCGAAAAAGCGAATCAAGATTTGCAACCTGCTGAAATTAATAGCGAAATAACTGAGGATTCGTCGAAATGATCACAGAAATTGCGCTCTCGCTTGTGCCTGAAGAAGCGGATGGCGAACGTTTGTACGAAGCAGCAGCGCGTCACGTGGGCGTCGATCGCCGGCGAATCTTGGGACTTGCGCAACTTCAGCGTTCCGTTGATGCACGTCGTCGCCATACTGAGCGAGTTTTATTACAAATTCGGCTGCGTGTGGCGGTTGATGAACCGCTGCCTGAACCAGAGCCGTTGCCGGAATTGAAACTGCTTTCTGGCCTTCCGCGCGTGGCGATCATTGGCGCAGGACCGGCGGGATTGTACGCGGCCTACACGCTCGCGCGTTTGGGGGTGAAATCGGTGGTGCTGGAGCGGGGGCGCAAAGTTTCGGCGCGTCGGCGTGATGTGGCAGCTCTGTCGCTGCACGGCGAGCTCAACCTGGAGAGCAATTACTGCTTTGGTGAAGGTGGCGCGGGAACGTTCAGTGATGGAAAGCTCTACACGCGAGCGACAAAACGTGGCGATATTAAATCGCTTTTTGAACTTTTTGTTGCCTGTGGCGCACCCGCTTCGATTTTGTACGAGGCTCGACCGCACTTGGGCACCGACCGTTTGCCGGGTATGATTTCTGCCTGGCGCGAAATGCTTGAAGCCGTCGGCGTTGAATTTAAATTCGATAGTAAAATTACAGGGTTACAGAAAAAATCAGGTCGAGTTGTCGGCGTGACGCTCGCTTCTGGAGAGCTTGTTTCGGCTGAAGCGGTTGTGCTTTCAACGGGTCACTCTGCACATGATCTTTATGAAGTGCTCGATCAGGATGGCGTGGCGATTCGCTCTAAGCCCTTTGCGATGGGTGTTCGTTTGGAGCATCCACAGCCGCTGATCGACCATATTCAATATGGAAAGTATGCAGGCCATCAAGCGCTTGGTGCGGCGTCGTACACGCTTAAGCAAAATGTGAAAAATGCTTGTGGCTACAGCTTTTGCATGTGTCCTGGTGGTCACATTGTGCCGGCATCTACGGCAGCAGGTCGCTTGGTTGTAAACGGAATGAGCACGGCGCAGCGCAACTCGCCGTTTGCAAATTCAGGTTTTGTTGTCACGATTTCGCCGGAAGTTTTCGGTAGCGATGCGCCACTCGCCGGCCTTCATTGGCAGCAGTCATGCGAAGTCGCGGCGTATAAAGCAGGTGGTGGTGGATTCATCGCACCAGCGCAGCGACTGACCGATCTGTTAAGTCACAAAGCGTCACGAAATTTACCAAAGTGTAGCTATCACCCCGGAGTGACGCCGTCTGATTTGCGTGCGGTTTTGCCGCCAGTTTGTCTCAATCCAATGGTTGAGGCTTTGCGCGAGATCGGCCGGAAAATGCCTGGATTTATTACAGAAGAAGCAATTGCTGTTGGCGTGGAATCGCGTTCCAGTGTGCCGCTTCAAATCGTTCGTTCGCCAGAAACGTGTGAAAGCGTCAACACGCCGGGCCTTTATCCGTGTGGTGAAGGCGCGGGTTATGCGGGCGGCATCACAAGTGCGGCGCTTGATGGCGCTCGGGTGGCGCAGGCGATCGCTGCGAATCTTCGGTGATTTACGCGGAGCGAAAAACTTCGCGTATTTATTGAAATTTTAGGCGAGATTAATTTTCGACAAGGCGGAGCGCGAGATTCTTGGCTTCGTAGATTCGCTTGCCATCAACAAAAAGTGATGCGTCGGCAGTTGCGAGTACCTGATTTTCGCCGGACTCGACTTTGGTGAGTTCAATCACGGTTGTGATGACGCGATTTTCGGGGATGACCTGGCCGCGATAACGCCAAGTCATTGGAATTTGAGACGCAATCGGCTCAAAGCGCGGACTCGACATGTTTTTAGCGAAGCCCTGCTTGAGCATGAGCCATTGCAGCAAATCGAGGAGCGCTTCAAGGCCGAGCGAGCCGGGCTGAACCGGATCTTGGAAGAAGTGTGCTTTGAAGAACCACTCGCCAGGATCCACATCTTTTTCGGCGCGGGCAGACCCCAACTGAGCGGCACCGCCGTTTGGCCAGAAGCCGGTAATGCGGTCGATCATGCAAAGCATGGGGCGCGCAAGTTTGGCGGAACCTTCGAAATACGGCTTGGCTTCGGGAGATTTGAGGTCGAGTGCGAATTCACTGCGCGACTCAAAAAGTGAAGTAAATCGCGGATCTTGAGGCAGGCCAACTTGGTTGCGCAGCGCTTCGTCTGGGAAAAATCCAAAGACGGTTTTGAAGTCGTAAATAAGATCGTCGCCTTCGGAAAGCCGTACGTCGAAGGCTTGAATGATCATTGCGCCGCTGGTCGAAATTTTGGTGAGGGTCACTTCGGTGCGAAGTGTGTGGTTGCCCTTGATAATTTCGCGGTGCACAACGCCGTCGCCATCTAAGTTTCGGAATGATAAGGCTTCTTGCGTTGTCAGTGCTGAGCCAACGTAACTCGCGAGCCAGCCACACGGTTGAAGAGCCACTTCCAAAAGCACTGCAAATGGCATGACCTCTGAGTGATTTTCGCTGAAATACCAAGCATTTTCGGGCACTTCGTATTCA
>JAZUEA010000318.1:0-2791 GCA_045639945.1 Myxococcota bacterium | reverse complement strand
ACGCAATTCCGGCGACGGCGGGTCACGGCGATCCGGTGCAAAAGTTTTTCTCATTCGGCGACGGCGAACGCGTCGTTGCGGTTACCTCCAACGACTTAATTCACTACCCGCAATCGGGCGAACCTATTGAATTTCCTACAGAAACTCCGCAAGGTCCGTTTGTTTACGCGCTTACCACGCAGGGCAAAGTCACGGCGTTCCCACTCAGCCAGCTCAGCGACATCACCACAAAAGCTGGCCGCAAATTCATGAGTTTGGGCGACGGCGACACGGTTCAATCCATTTTGGTGGGCCACGGCAACGAATTGCTCGCAATTGCCACCGCCAAGGGCCGCGCGGGATTGTTCAAAGTCATCGAAATTCCAATCAAAACTGGCGCCGTCAAGGGCGTGATCGCCATCAAACTCAAAGAAGACGACTCGATCATCGACGCCATGCTCACCACCGACCGCAGCGTTGGCTTGAACGTGACCACCTCGCGCGGCCGTGAAGTTGTGATTTGTGAACAGAATTTCGCACTTCAAGCGCGCGGTGGAAAAGGCGCTGAAGTCATTCGCTTGGGCGGCCTCATCGCAAACGCAAAGCAAGCACAAGTGCTCATTCCCGCCACACTTGAGGCGGAAGCAACGCCTGTGGACGATACGCCGGAAATGCCAGCAGAACCAGAACAAGCTGAAATTGTTCAACTTTTAGACAATCCCGAAAACGGAGATGACAAATGAGTGGCGAGTACGGCGCGTCCTCCATCACAATCCTTGAAGGCTTGGAAGCGGTCCGCAAGCGCCCCGGCATGTACATCGGCGGCGTGGGCAAAACCGGCCTTCACCACTTGGTTTGGGAAATCGTCGACAACTCTGTCGATGAAGCGCTTTCGGGATTTGCCGATCAAATTCACGTTCACTTGTTCGCGGACGGTCGCCGAATTTCCATCGAAGACAACGGCCGCGGCATTCCTGTTGAGCCGCACCCCAAAGACGCGCGCCACCGCAGCACGCTCGAAGTCATTCTTACCGAGTTGCACGCTGGCGGAAAATTCGACTCCGGCGCGTATCGCACCGCAGGTGGCTTGCACGGCGTGGGTTCGAGCGTGGTCAACGCGCTCAGCGAAGATTTGTTGGTTCGCGTCAAGCGCCAAGGTGATTTGTACGAGCAGCACTACAGCCGCGGCAAACCACTCACCAGCGTAGACGTTGTGGGCAAAAGCCGCGGCACCGGCACTTACATTGAGTTCAAGCCCGATCCGGAAATTTTTCCCGAGTGCGACTTTGACGCCGAACTCATCGCGCAACGTCTTGAAGTTAAAACGTATTTGCACGCCGGCTTAAAAGTCGTTTTTCAAAACGACACCGCCGAGCCAGAAAATCGCCGCCAAGTATTTGAGCACCAAGGCGGCATCACCGAGTACCTGCAAAACGCACTCAAAGCAAAAAACCGCGAACCCATCATGGGCCAGCTATTTCAGTGCACCAAAGATGTGGAAGACATTCACATCGAAGTCGCGCTTTGCTGGACCGAATCGACAGACATCACTGTTCGCAGCTTCGTCAACGGCATTCCCACGCCCGACGGTGGCACGCACGAAGGTGGTTTGCGCGACGCAATTCAGCGCGCCCTCAAGAGTTACATCGAGGACAACCAGCTCACGCCGCGCGGCATGACGATTGCGCCCGAGGACATTCGCGAAGGTTTGTTCTCGGTTTTGAATTTGTTCATTCACGATCCGCAATTCCAGGGTCAAACCAAGGACAAACTCAACAATCCCGAGGCACGACCGCAGGTTCAAAGCGCCATTCGTCCCGCGCTCGAACAGTGGCTCACGCAAAATCAAACGCTCGCCCAGGCGATTGTCACGCGCATCATTCAATCCGCGCGCGCTCGTCAGGCGTCTCGTGCTGCCGCTCAAGCTGTTCGCCGCAAATCGCCCATCAGCCACCGACTCAACTTGCCGGGCAAACTGGCCGACTGTTCATCCACCGATCCGACGGAATCCGAACTTTTCCTGGTGGAAGGTGATTCCGCAGGTGGTTCCGCGAAACAGGGCCGCGACCGTCAAACGCAGGCGATTTTGCCGTTGCGCGGTAAAGTTCTGAACGCCGAACAGGCCGGTTCGCGCAAAGTTTCCGGCAACCAAGAGCTCAACGACATCGCATCCGCGCTCGGCTGCGGCTTGGGCGAAGAAATTGATTTGGAGCACCTGCGCTACCACAAAATCATTTTCCTCATGGATGCTGATAGCGACGGCCACCACATTTCAACGCTGCTCATGACCTTCTTCTACCGCTACTTCCGCAAATTAATTGAAGAAGGTTTCGTGTACATCGCGCAGCCGCCGCTGTTCCGCGTGGAAATCGACCGCCAAGTTTACTGGGCACAAGACGAAAAAGAGCGCGACGAAATCCTGGCGAAGCATCGCGGCAAGACCGCCGACATCCAGCGCTTTAAGGGTTTGGGCGAAATGAACCCCGAAACGCTTTACACAACCACGCTCGATCCAGACCGCCGTCACTTGTTGCAAGTGCACATCGACGACGAGGATCGCCTCATCACCGAAGAAACCGTCGCCGCCCTCATGGGTCGCGATCCGCGCGAGCGCTTCGAATTCGTGATGTCTTCCGCGCACGAAGTTGAGGAATTGGACATTTAGCCCATCGCCCTAAACGCTCAGGTGTTCTCATTCCCCTAAAAACGAAAATAAAGTGATGGCACCTTATTGATGTCATCACTTTTATTTTTTGAAGTGCACAAATCAGACAGTGAGCAAGAAGTATTCATATCTGTTATGAATCGATTG
>JAZUEA010000317.1:0-2331 GCA_045639945.1 Myxococcota bacterium | reverse complement strand
CGCTTACGACGACATGGTCGAGGCCAAAGCGCAGGCTCGCAGCTCGCTCGAAATGGCAAATGCCGCAAAGCAAAAGAAAATCGAGCAGTTGCAAGACTTCGTTCAGCGTTTCCGCGCCGGTTCTCGTGCAAGCCAGGTCCGTTCGCGCGAAAAGCAGTTGGACCGCGAAAAAGTCGCTCTTGCCAACCTCAAGCGCTCAAACATCGCACGTCCGTTCATTCGCTTCGAAATGAAGCGCCCAAGCGGCAAACAAGTCCTTTCTGTGGTGGATTTGGACAAACAGTTTGAGCACCAGATCATCTGCGAAGAGTTCAACTTGAACGTCTTCCGCGGTGACAAAATCGCCATCGTGGGTCGAAACGGAATTGGTAAGACCTCGATGTTGCGCATGATTTTGGATCAGCTGCGTCCCGACAACGGCACCATCACGTGGGGCTTTGAATGCCAGCTCGGCTACATGCCGCAGGATCACGCTGAGATGATCAAGCCGTCGGACGAAACCGCGCACTCCTGGCTCGGTCAGTGGAATACTGACGCGAAGGAAGAGGAGCTCCGCAGCTTGTTCGGTCGTTTGCTGTTCACCAAAGAAGAGCCGTTCAAAGCCACCAAGGTTTTGTCCGGTGGTGAGACTGTTCGACTTTTGCTCGCGCGTTTGATGTTGTTGAAGCCGAACGTCTTAATTTTGGATGAGCCCACGAACCACTTGGACTTGGAGTCGATTCGCTCTTTGACCGAAGCGCTCGCTTGCTACGAAGGTACCTGCATTTTCGTTACGCACGACCGTCAGATGGTTTCCGCTGTTGCGACGCGTATTTTGGAAATGTCCGACGATGGCATTCAGGAATTGAGCCCCGAACAGTTCAGCGCCGGTGAGTTCTTGATGAAGAGTCGCCAGTACGGTCACAAAGGCTAAGTCTTAGAATCCAAACGGATTTTCTCAAAAGCCAGGTTCTTAGGAATCTGGCTTTTTTTGTGCTTCGTGATATCGGCGGAATTTCTTAAAAATAAGATTTTTGAGGAGTTATGCGCGGCGGGCGATCATAGAACTGAACAGTGCGGACACAAAAGCGACAATACCAAACAGCTGCGGATGCCTTTCTCCAATGAGGAAGAGTAAAAATGTGACAATAAGGCCGAGTTGCAAGAAAATAATCAACGTATTTACTGCTGTGCCTGGGAATTCCTTGGCTGTGATAAGTGCGCGAGCTGTTGATGTGACCACAAGCAGGCCTGTTGCAAATAGAGCAAAGGCAGACGATGCAGCACAAATCCAGCTAAAGATTGTGATGATGTGGGTGGTGTCGTAAGAGTTGTGGGGGGCGAACAGAAGGATGCTGCTACAGGCCATGAAGACAAATGAGGCGACAGTCAAAATTACGCTGGCGCCAACGGCTGCGCGTTCTCCACGAGAAATGGAGCCTAAGAGTATGCCCAACAAGAATGAAATACATAAGATGCTTGCATATGTGAGCTCATCGAATTTCAACAAACCAAACGTGGATCCAAGGAAATGCGATGATGCGGTGATTGCAGCAAAGAGTATGACAAAGCCAAACGAGCGGAATGTTTGAATTTTTAGAACATCACAATAAAGGCGCAGCGTGGACGGGAACGGCACTTGTACACGGTCTTTGGAATCTAAGAAAATCACTGCTGTCAAGAAAAGCAGCGATGTGAGCACGATTTGCACAATTGCCCCACTGGTTTCCCCATTTCGAATTCGAGCAAACATCAAATCTTGAATAGGTTCCACAAAAAGGATTGCTCCAGTGGAAAACAACGCTGTGAGCAAAAATGTAGTGATCGAACCTGTTGGTGTTTCGTCGGTTTTGGCAGCAATCGCATAAGCTAAGCTGAGATAACCGGGAATCGTGAATCCGGCCGCGATTTGGAAATACTGCGACTTGTTAGGGAAAACGATGAGGCAAATAGAGGCTGCTAAGTTAAACAATGCTAATAAAATCAGTACCTTGCGGCGACCGTATTGATCGCTGAGTGGCCCTACACAAAAAAAGCCAGCTAAGATAGCGGCTATGAGCCCGGTTTCTTCGGGGCCTCCGATCCCGGCTGTAGATATACAGGCGGTTGACACGCCGTTGAGCGCGAGAAGCATCATTAAAAACAGAGTAAATCCGCGAGGTAGTGATTGATCGACGGCCATCATCAACTCCATGGTAAAACTGAGGCGGCTTGTAAGATCTGTGCGAATGAGAAGAAAGAGTTTTCTAAGGACTCGAAAAATAATTCATCAGCTCTGTTTTACATGAAATAGACAATATACATTCAGATTTATTAGATATGACTATCTTAAAACGAATTGATTTTAAAGAA
>JAZUEA010000316.1:0-1914 GCA_045639945.1 Myxococcota bacterium | reverse complement strand
CAATTCAGGCTGGTGCGCGTCAAGCATATCTCATTGAAGAGCCAATGGCAGCTGCTATGGGTGCCGATTTGCCTGTTACAGAGCCTACTGGAAGCATGGTAGTTGACATCGGCGGTGGTACAACCGAAGTGGCCGTGATTTCGTTGTCTGGCATTGTCTACTCGCGTTCCGTTCGCGTGGGCGGCGACAAATTGGACGAAGCCATCGTTCAACACATGAAGCGCAAGTACAACCTGCTCGTGGGTTCGCCGACCGCCGAAAAAATCAAGTGCACCATCGGCAACGCATTCGACACCGGCGAAATCACAAGCATGGAAGTCAAAGGCCGCGACTTGGTTGCCGCCTTGCCGAAAACGCTCACGATTACGTCCGACGAAATTCGCGAAGCCTTGTTGGAACCCATCAACTCCATTGTTGAAGCGGTTCGCGTGGCATTGGAGCGCACTCCGCCGGAGCTTTCCGCCGACATCATCGACAAGGGCATCGTGCTCGCAGGTGGTGGCGCACTGCTCAAAGGCTTAGACATGTTGCTCCGCGAAGAAACGGGCCTGCCGGTTATGATCGCCGACGATCCGCTTTCTGCTGTCGTTTTGGGCTGCGGCAAAGCGCTCGACGAAATCGGCCTGCTCGACTCGATCACCATCGAAGCATAAGCCCTTCCCCACGAGCTCATTTGAGAGCTCAAGATCTTCTGCATGGTCCAAAAGACTTCTCCCCGACGAATTTTTCTGGTCGTTGTCGTTACCCTCACGCTTTCTTTGCTCGCACTTTTGGGCAACGGACGCAGTGGTGGTGCGCTGGGCCGCGTGCTTTTTTTGACGCTTTCCCCACTTCGCGATGCGGTCGGCGGTGCGGGTCGTTCAGTTCACTCGGTTTGGCTCGACTACATCGATTTGACAGAAGTTCGCCAAAAAAACATCGAACTCGAATCTGAGCTGAATGAATTACGCGACAAGGTTGCTCAAACCGAAGATTTACGCGCTGAAAATGAGCGGTTACACCAGCTTTTGGAATTGGCTGACAGCCGCAAAGATCTGCGCTTGCAAGCCGTTCGCGTGGTCTCACACGGCAACAGCTCAATCTTCAGAATTTTAGATTTAGTGCTGGATATCGGCGATTTACAAGTAGAACCGGGAATGCCAGTCATCGCGCCGGGTGGCATCGTTGGCCAAATCCACATCGTAATGGGAAACCGCGCAGAAGTGTTGCTCATCACCGATCCGCGCTCGGCTGTAGATGTGGTGCTTGAAAGTTCGCGCGCGCGTGGTGTGGCCGTGGGCACCGGCGAACCCGATCAATACACCGCCGAACTCAAGTACTTGCAAGGTGAATCGCCTGCTATCAAAGGTGAACGCGTGCTGACGACCGGCGACGAAGGTCGTTATCCGCGTGGCTTAATTGTGGGTGAAGTCACCGCCGTGGGCGACGCCGGCACAAGCGCCTTCCAGCGAGCCATTGTAAAACCGCGCTTTGATTTAGGCGCGCTTGATGAAGTCCTCATCGTGCTCGGCCCCACCGGCTTAACCGAACAAGGCACATTGGAAGATCCCAAATGAGATTTCTCACGCCCATTATCACAGGCCTGGCGCTTTTGTGTCTGGAGCTCTTTTTGCGTGAAGCGCTTGTTTTGGATCACTGGGCTCCCGAATTTTTCACGCTGCTCATTATTTGGTTGGGCATGTCCAGCACGTTGGTGTCAGGCCCAATTCAAGCGTTGATTTTGGGATTAATCGCCGATGTCTTTGCGGGATCTGCGCTGGGATTCCGCATGCTCCACGCAGTGTTGCTGTTTTATGCAGCTGCACTTTCGGCTCGCCGTGTTCGCTTCCAAGGATTTTTTGGAAACATGCTGCTTGGATTGTTCGGTGGACTCATCAGTTTGCTCATCGCGGTCGGCGTGGGTCGATTGGCACC
>JAZUEA010000315.1:0-2433 GCA_045639945.1 Myxococcota bacterium | reverse complement strand
CGCAGGCGAGATCGATGCGTGGTCGCATGAGAATTGGCACGTGTGGAGCGAGCAAACTCAAGTCATCCAACGGGCCTGGTCGAAAATCGGTGCCGAAAATCCCTTGTAAATCTCGGAACATCTGATCGCCAAACTGTGCACGCTGCTCCGGCGTCGGGCCGTTTTGTCGAAGCGCGGTGAGTTCTGAATCAAAGAACAGGCAAGCCGACGAAAATGCAGCGCAAAATCCGTAGCGGCCGGGGGCGCTGAGTGCGCATTTCAAAGCACCGTAGCCGCCCATTGAAGCGCCCATCACTGCGGTTTCTTCGCGTGATTTGGAGATTTGAAAGAGCGATTCCACGAGTTTGGGCAGTTCATCGCGCACGTAGGTGAAAAACTTTTGACCATGCGCCATGTCGCAATAAAAGCTGCGACCCACTTCGGGCATTACAAAAATCGCGTGGTCGCGTTCGGCGTACAGCGGCAAAAGTGTGTAATTGAGCCAATCTTCGCAGCGCCCGCACAAGCCATGGAAGAGGTAAACCACTGGTCGCGAATCGCTGTTATTTTTGCGCGGCGGAAGGCTGGATTTGGGCACGAGAATCGAAACGGCGGTCTCCATTTCGAGAATGTCTGAATAAAACGAGGTGCGCAGGATCATTGGCTCTCCTTTTTGGCGCGCAATACGGCGAGAACCGAACACTGTCAACGCTTAAGGGCTTAATTCGAAAGGGATTTGTGGTACACGCCGCGGCATGATTGAAAACTTAATTCTTCCGCTTGCCCCGCCGGTGGTTGCAGTGGCGCTTGCCCTCATCTCGCGTCGGATTTGTTTTTCACTTTTGGTTGGCGTGTTTCTGGGACACGGCATTTACGCCGGTAGCTTTTTTGAAGCATTTCAAAACGGGATGCTGGGCTTGGTCGATGTCTTCAAAAGCCGCGGAAATACAAGCGTAATTTTGTTTTGCGCTTTGGTCGGAGGTTTGTGCTCGCTGCTTGAAGCTTCCGGTGGTGTTGCTGGATTTGTGTCGGTGTTGCAGCGTCGAAAACTTGCGCAAACCAAGCGCGGAGCGGGATTGGTCGCGTTTGTATGCGGCTTGGGCGTTTTTATTGAATCGTCCATCACGTGTTTGATTGCAGGCACGGTAGCGCGACCGCTTGCAAAAAAGCACGGCCTTTCGCCGGCCAAGCTGGCTTACATCTGCGACGCCACGTCGGCGCCAGTTTGCATGATGATTCCACTCAACGCTTGGGGCGCGTACGTGCTGGTTTTGCTCGCGCAAGGTGGCGTTGAAAATCCGCTCACAACGCTAGCGAGTGCGTTGCCGCTTAACGTGTACGCGTGGGGCAGTGTGATTTTTGCGGCGGTGATTGCGTGGTTTTCGTGTGACTTTGGTCCCATGAGAAAAGCGGAACTTGCGTACGCCGAGCAAACTTCAAAACATGTCGAAAATATTGAGGATTCTCAAATCTCTGAAACGGCATCGCGTTCGCCGTGGCTCTTTTTTGCACCGATTTTGGTCATGCTTGCCATGATTCCGTTTGGTATTTATCAAACAGGCAAAACGGCGTTGGCGGCGGACGGAAAACTTTCGGGTGCATCGTTTTTTGATTTTGTTTCGGCAGGTTCTGGCTCAACAGCTGTTTTGTGGGCGGTCTCATTGGCGCTTGTTGTGGCGGCGGCGCTCGTGTTTTTCACGCGAGCAATGCCTAAGTCGGAGATTGGTCCAACGGTGGCGCGCGGCGTGGCGAATTTGTTGCCCATGGTTGTGCTGATGACGCTTGCGTTTGCGCTTGGCGATGTCTGTAAGTTGCTTGGAACAGGTGCGAAGTTGGCCGCGTTGCTTGGGCCTGCCTTGCCCGCGTTTTTGCTTCCTGCCGTGATTTTCGTTTTGAGTGGCTTCATTGCGTTTTCAACGGGCACGTCGTTTGGGACGTTTGCGTTGATGGTGCCGCTTGCTTTGCCGCTTGCTCAAACGCTGGGGATTCCGGTGCCGCTCGCGCTTGCAGGTGTGTTGGGCGGTGGTGTTTTTGGCGATCACTGTTCGCCGCTTTCGGACACCACGTTGATTGCTGCGCTTTCTGCTGATTGCGATTCCGTAACACACGTGACCACGCAATTGCCGTACGCACTGACGGTGGCAGCGGCGACTGTGATTTTTTACGCAGTGTATGGACTCGTTACACTTGGCGTTTAACTCATTGTTTTTATTGAATTTAGAGCTGGATAACCAAAAGCCAGCCGTTGAAAAATGAGGCATTTATTGTGAGTCGTGCTGTTCGCATTGCGTCGCTGATTTGGGGCGTGAGCATTCTCGCGTCGCGATTGATTGGTTTGGTGCGCGAGGCGGTCATTGGCCGCATGTTGGGTGGTGGCGCCGAAGCCGATGTGTACTGGACCGCGTTCGTTTTGCCCGATTTTTTGAATTACTTGCTGGCAGGTGGCGCGCTTTC
>JAZUEA010000314.1:0-8062 GCA_045639945.1 Myxococcota bacterium | reverse complement strand
GCCAGCTTGAAGATGATCATGCTCACATTATCATCACCACCATTCAAAAGCTCGCGACCTTTATCAAGAAGAACCCCGGTCATACTGTTTACCAAAAGCATGTTGTCATTATCTTTGACGAATGTCACCGCAGCCAATTTGGCGACATGCATACTGCGATCGTAAAGAACTTTAAAAAGTACCATCTGTTCGGTTTTACTGGCACCCCGATTTTTTCTGAGAATGCTGGCGCACCAAAGAACCCACAGTTCTACACCACCGAACAGACCTTTGGTGATCAACTCCACAGCTACACCATCGTTGATGCCATCAATGATAAGAATGTTTTGCCATTCCGCGTTGACTACATCAAAACCATCGATATCGATCCAGATGTTGATGACAAAAGCGTATGGGATATCGACCGTGAAAAAGTCTTCATGGCTCCAAAGCGTATTGAATTGGTTACCCAATACATTTTGGAACACTTTGATCAGAAAACTTATCGCAGGGACTGCAGATATCTATTCAACCAACTAACCAACATTGCCGATGTTGCGTCTGCCAGACATGGTTTGGTTGAGGAAGTGAAGTGCCAGCAGAGAATCAGCGGTTTCAATTCCATCCTCTGCGTTACCTCTGTTCCGATGGCAAGACTGTATTATCAGGAATTCCAGCGACAGATGGCCGCTGATCCGACTAAGAAACTTCGCATTGCAACGATTTACAGCTATGGAGCAAACGAAACAGAGTCCGATGGTCTCTTAGATGAAGAAAACAGTGAGGACACCAGCGCTCTGGATCAGAGCAGCCGTGACTTTCTTGAACAAGCAATCTGCGATTATAACGAGCTATTTCATACGAACTACTCAACGGATGGAGACAAATTCCAAAACTATTACAAAGATGTTTCCCTTCGTATGAAAAACAAGGAACTTGACCTTCTTATTGTTGTCAACATGTTCCTAACCGGCTTTGATGCAACAACTTTAAATACTCTTTGGGTCGATAAGAACCTAAAGATGCACGGCCTCATTCAGGCCTTCAGCCGCACCAACCGTATTCTGAACAGCATCAAAACCTTTGGTAATATTGTCTGCTTCCGCAATCTTCAGAAGCGAGTTGATACTGCCATTTCTCTATTTGGCGATAAGAATGCTGGCGGCATTGTCCTGCTTCAGCGCTTCGATGATTACTATCATGGATATGTTGACATGGAGGGCAAACAGAAGCCCGGCTATGAAGACATGATAGAGGAACTGACAACCTCCTTCCCGCTGAGCGAATCAAACATTATCGGTGAACAGAACCAAAAAGATTTTATTGCTCTATTTGGTGCAATCCTCCGAATGAGAAACCTGCTTTCTACCTTCGATGAATTCGCAGGCAGAGAGCTTCTTTCAGAACGCGACTTTCAGGATTACCTTGGCCGTTATCAGGATCTTCGCGATGCATGGAGACCGAAACAAAACGAGAAAGAAGATATCGATGATGATGTCATCTTTGAAATTGAGCTGATTCGTCAGATTGAAATCAACATTGATTACATTCTCATGCTGGTCAAGAAATACCATGACGGCCACTTTAAAGATAAAGAAGTCCTGATCAGCATTACAAAGGCCATTGATGCAAGTCCTGAACTAAGAAGCAAAAAAGCTCTGATCGAAAACTTCATTGCCAGTATCAATGATGACGATGATGTCATGAGCGAATGGCATGACTACGTCGCCAAACAGCGCGAAATCCAACTGGTTCAAATCATAAAAGAAGAAAGACTGCGCGAAGACGAAACCAGACGCTTCCTCGAAAATGCATTCCGTGACGGCGAACTCAAGACCATCGGCACCGACATTGATAAACTCATGCCACCAATCTCCCGCTTTGGCAGCAATAAACGCGCTGAAAAGAAACAAATCATCATTGATAAACTAAAATCATTCTTTGAACGATTCTTCGGCATCGGAGGCTCATTCAAGTCTGAAGTATTATCAAAAATCATGTAACACTGAAGAATAACTACGGCTTATAGAAAAGCGCTCGAATTGCCTTGGTAAATAAAACCGCAGAACGCTCATTCAAAAGGATTTGTAATCGCAAACCAAAGATAAGCGTTCACCTTATCTCTGAGTTTTGAGATAAACCGCTGCATTCGAATGCGTTTTCGTTCAGTTTTAGGAGATAAATCCCATGGTCAAAATCCTTTTTGTCTGTCACGGCAATATTTGTCGTAGTCCAATGGCAGAATTTGTAATGAAGGACTTAGTAAGCAAGGCGGGCTTGTCCTCAAATTACAAAATCGCCAGTGCAGCAACCAGCACAGAGGAGCTGGACAATCCTGTGTATCCACCGGCGAGGAGAATCATGGCCAAGCATGGGATTGACTGTGCAGGAAAGACGGCACGGCAAATCACGCGGGCGGATTACAGCGCGTATGATCTGATTTTAGGAATGGATGAAAACAATATGCGCAACATGAAGCGCATTTTTGGTTCAGATCCAGACAATAAGATCAAACTGTTGCTCGATTACACGGCCAAAGATGATGCCCGACACGGAAAGAGCGTTGCCGATCCATGGTACACTGGCGATTTTGAAGCCACATGGAACGATGTGATGGCAGGTTGTACGGGTTTACTTGCCTATCTTGAGAATTCCGCAGCGTAAATTCTTACCAAAAGAGCTTTATTAGCGAAATCACACCCAATAAAAGACAAACAGCACCCACTAATGTGCGTTCGTACTTCAACTTTTTAGTGATGCGAGCACCCAAAGGTGCACCCAAGAGAGAGCCAATACAGAGTGCAGCGCAGAGTTCTTCATTTATTGTTCCACCAATGTGACAATACATTAAAAACCCTGCAATACAGATAGGTGCTTCAGCCAATGTAGTGGCTGCAACTGCTGTTTTCGTGGCTTGTCCTACAATCATTTGGCCGCCAGTAACCAAAGGTCCAAAGCCACCGCCTGAAATGCCTTTATTGAAAGCGCTTAAGATTCCAATAAAAGCCAGTTTAAGCGGAGAAAGTTTAAATCTTAGACCGCAAAGTAAGAGCAAGCCTACTGCAGTGACTAAAATGGCAATATAAAGTCGAACATTACGAGCTCCAAATGACAAATTAATAACAGCAGCTGCGCAAGTTGCCACAACACCTAGGAATCCAATCCAGATTGATGCCCATAAATCACGTGAATGAATGGTAAAGCTGGCATTTTCTTGGCGATGATGCGACCAAGCTGCAAGTAAACCACCCATAGCTTGTGAAATGAGCACTGCAGAAACTGCAACCTCTGGTGGATATCCAAAGAGAATGAGAAGTGGCGACAAAATTGTGCCGTATCCCATCCCAATGGCTGAATCGATCGTTTCACAAAGGCAACCAACGAGTACAATCAGCAGCAAATTGATCATTTTTACTCAAGTAAATGATGATTGATCAGAATCATATCGTATTTACGATTCATGAAATGTAAACTATCTTAAAGCAATTAAGAATCTTGCTTCATTAAACTTCAACTTATTCGAGTAAATCTCAAAATCTTAGTTAGGATTTCGAGATTTACTCGAAGCAATTCGTATTTACACGTAGCAAAATGAAAGTTTAACTAAAGCAGAAGGCGTCTAGGCTTCAACAAATGTGATGCATCACAGATCAGTTTAGAAATTATAATCCCTTAACTGCATTGTAGCCCTTTAAGAGAGCTTCTTGGTTAATCGCCAAGAGAGATTTCTTCTTGATAATGCCACCCAATGAAGCTTGAACAAAGCTTAGAGGGTATAGATCGAGAGCGGCAATGATGGCGCCCATTAAAATGACGTTTGCAACCTTAGGATTGCCGAGCTCTGAAGCCATTTGAGAAGCAGGAATTGAGACCACTCGAATATCAGTTCGCGTTGGTTTCTTTTCAACAATAAAGCTATCAAGCACTAATAAGCCGCCGGGCTGAATAGTCTTTTCAAAGGCATCAAGAGACGGCTGATTCATCACGCAAAGTACATTTGGCTTGTCCGCCATTGGCGATCCGATGCGTGATTTTGAGATATTCACAGCACAGTTTGCCGTTCCACCGCGCATTTCTGGGCCATACGAAGGAATCCAGCTGACTTTTGCCTGCGCACGCATTGCTAACTGGGCAAACATTAAGCCAAGCGTCAAGATACCTTGCCCACCGAAGCCTGCAAACTTGCATTGCAGCGAATCAGGCGTTGAAACACCATCAAGAGGCGCAAGTTCACCCACATCAATGATGTTTTCAAGATAGTGATCAATCGCCTGCGGGTTGTAAGGCTCAACTTTACGATGCCATTTTCCTTCTTCACCCGAAGTGGAGTCCTTTAAGACACCAACGGGGAAGATTTGCGTCATCTGTTCCCTGCACCAGGCTTTCGCTTTGACCGGATCCATGCCCCAGTTGGTCGGACAAGGCGACAGAATTTCAATAAAGCTGTAGCCCTTGCCTTCAATCTGGTTCTGTAAACCGCGCCTGATTGCTTTGCGAGCCTGCATAATGTCTTTGGCATCACCGATCATCACGCGCTCAACGTAATGAGCGGCTGGCAAAGTCGCGATAATCTCGGCGACTCTAATCGGATTGCCATGCAGATCTTCTTGCCGACCGAGCGGAGTGGTCTTTGTGACCTGCCCAAGCAGAGTTGTTGGGGCCATTTGGCCGCCGGTCATGCCATAAATGGCATTATTCACAAAGAAAACGGTGATGTTTTCTCCACGATTGGCGGCGTGAATGGTCTCGGCGGTTCCAATGGCTGCCAAATCGCCATCTCCTTGGTAGGAAATGACGATCGAGTCTGGATTGGTGCGCTTTATGCCGGTTGAAACGGCAGGTGCACGACCGTGAGAGACCTGCATGTTGCCGACATCGAAATAATAGTAGCAGAAAACGGCACATCCCACAGGCGAAACGAAGATTGTGCGGTCTTGAATGCCTAAGTCGTCGATGGCTTCAGCAATCAGCTTTTGAATAACGCCGTGTCCGCAGCCTGGACAGTAGTGTGTGGTCTTTGTATTGCCGCCTTTACGGAAGAAATCGTCATAAAACGCTTTGGGTTTCTCGTAGATCTTCATCACGGCCTCACAAATACTGCCTAAAAACAGCTTCGAGTTCTGCACCCGTTGGAATATTGCCACCGCAACGGCCATAGAAATGCACAGGAGCCTTTCCATTGACCGCTAAACGCACATCCTCGACCATCTGACCGCAGTTTAGCTCCACAGAAATGAAGTTTTTGGCGGTATCTGCGAGATGATTGAGCACATCTTTCGGGAATGGCCAGAGTGTAATGGGTCTTAACATACCCACTTTCTTGCCTTCCGCGCGCAAATCATCAACAACGGACGACACAAGACGAGAAACAACGCCGTAAGCCACAACAATGAGGTCTGCATCATCGGTTTGATAGGCCTCATAGCGAACTTCGTTTGCCTCAATCGTCTTAAACTTGGCGTTGAGTCTTAAATTATGTGCCTCAAACTTATCTGGTTCGAGATAGATCGAAGTAATGAGATTTTTACGGGTCTCTGCGTCGCCTTGAACGGCCCAAGTGCTGTGATCGAACTCGATTGCTTTGGCTTTGGGAACATCCACGGCTTCCATCATCTGACCAACCACGCCATCGGCGAGCAAACAAGCCGGTGTTCTGTACTGATCAGCAAGATCAAAGGCGAGCATGGTCAAGTCACACATCTCTTGCGCGGAATTAGGCGCTAAAGTGATTAAGTGATAGCTACCGTGACCGCCGCCTTTAACAACTTGGAAGTAATCGCTCTGTTCTGGTGCGATGTTTCCAAGACCAGGGCCTCCACGATTTACGTCTATCACGACGCAAGGAAGCTCTGCGCCTGCACAATAGGAGATGCCTTCTTGTTTAAGGCTAAAACCTGGCGAAGAAGACGCGGTCATCACGCGCACACCTGTGCCAGCGGTGCCATAAACCATATTGATCGCAGCGACTTCGCTTTCAGCTTGAATGAAAACGCCACCTATCGCGGGAAAATAACGAGCTGCAGCATGTGCAATCTCACTTGCAGGTGTGATTGGATAACCAAAGTAGGCACGACAGCCTGCTGCGAGGGCACCAATCACGACTGCATCGTTCCCTTTCATTAATTGCGTCGCCATGATCACTCCTAAGGCTTCACAACACGGATTGCTTCAGGCTCAGGACAAGCATAGAAGCACATTCCACAGCCAATGCAGCCTGTACCGGTATAAAATACGGGCAAATAACTGGATGCATTGAGCTTTGTGCCAACTTCAATGACGTGCTTCGGGCAAACGCCAACACACATAAGGCATCCTTTGCACAACTCAAAGTTGACTTCCATGTAAGGCACTGCGTTTTGGTCTATCATCAAGGGCACCTCCCAAAAGCAATTCGACTTATATTACCACCATATTAAATTATCAGTTTTTTTCGTTAAAATATCAATGAAGAACAACGAGACTTTCATTGAAACATGCTTAATTTATGCGAGCTCATTTCGCATTTATTTTGAATTAAGCGGAATTCAACGACAGCTCATTTTGATTTGATCAAAGTCAAATGCAATTTTCATGAACAAAAGCATGGATTGATTCAACTCAAGCAGCATTCATTGAATCAAAATTCACGATTGCGTCGAACAAATCGAGACAAATTGAATCAAGTTTTCTATCTGCTTCAACGATGTTTGAGTTTCTTGTTCATAAAATCAAACCTGATTCGCTCATTTTGAAAATTCATGATCAGATTTTTGAGTTTGATTCGGCTCAATCGTGATTCATGCGCACTCAAATTCAAAAATCGTCAGTCTCGAACCAAAATGAAAACCACTGAACAAAGAAAAAAACGCAATGCCATGCATTTTCCTCGCATTTTTTTCTTGATCAAGCGTTTCATATTTAAATATCGTGTTTACAGTCCTTGAATGTTCAACTGAATTGCTAAAAGCTGCAAAGGGATTCTAGATGTCAAACTACACTTCTCCGCGTAACCAGGATGAGCGTGAAAAGATCGCCTGGGCAGCCGAGGAATTTCGCAAGGGTTCTACCAATGATCGCGTGATCGAAGCTTACGATGCTTACTTTAAAGCACCGTTGGAAGATTGGAAGTCGAAGCGCGAAGCCTTTATTGCCCGCAAGAGCCAGCAAAACAACGCTTTCAGCAGCCGAAAAGTAGCCGATCAAGAAATGGATCTGCGTGCTCGGCGCTGGATGTTTTCCGTGGTCGATGAAAATGGCGCACCACGAAGCCGAGAGCTTAAGCCGCTCTTGGGAGGAAAGACGCTTGTTCAAGTGCTGATGCTTCCACCAATTAAGCAGGTGGAATTGGCACGCAAATTGTTTATTCAATTGAACGAGCGCGCTGATCTGCAAGGTGATCTTCAAAAGTTGGAAGAGTTTAAGGCAGCAACAGAGTCGTTGGCTGTGGTTGCAGCTGCTGAACACAATGCTCAGCGAGCCTTAAAAGAAGCGAGCGCCGAATATCAAGCTTCGATCAAGACCTTTGGCAAAGGTTACAGCAATCTGCGCAAGGCTTTGGAACTCATTTTGGGTGATGATGCCTTAGCGCGCATCTTCCCTGTGTTCTCAACTGGCAGCGTGTCCGACGAAAACAGTTCTTCTCGTTCCGAATATTGCGCAAAGTGCGGCGCAGCAACCGAACAAGATACATCGGACGGCGACAGCGACGACGATTCTTCAGATGAAGCTTCGAGTTCTGAGAACTAATTCACGCATTTCACCATTCTCTCACCCACTTTTCTCGCCTGCTTCAACGCAATCGACAAATCACGGCAAATAAATCACTTTTGATTCTTTTCTTTGTCGAACAACCTCTCGAGTTTTATTCTGCGGCAATTGCCGAATGATCAAAACTGCTCAGGTTTATCAGATCGACACTTAAAACAGATTGATTGCAAATCAAGTTTAAGCAGCTTGGTTCTCTGGCGAATTATTCGAACTTATTTATCTGCTTTAAATTTCGATTTACCAGCCAATAAAAACTGAGTGATCTTTAGTTTTCGCCAATCAAAAGGCTGAGTTTTAATGTAGTCAAAAGTAATGAATTCTAAATTGATAAATTAAA
>JAZUEA010000313.1:0-2288 GCA_045639945.1 Myxococcota bacterium | reverse complement strand
TGCCGGAATCTTTGACACCGCCAGCGCGCTTGAGAAGCGATTCGAGCAAATCACCCAAAACGCCAATGGTTGCGCCAAGCAAACCCAAAATAACCGCATCCACAACGGAAAGCACGTTCAAGCCAGGCATAAAAGCGCGGCACAAGAACACGCCCGTCGTCGAAAGAATGCAGGCGCCCAAATAACCTTCAATGGTTTTATTGGGGCTGACTTTGGGGGCCAACTTGTGACGACCAATCGCTTTTCCTAATAAATACGCGCCTGTATCGCCACCAAATGTAATGACCATGGCAAACAAAACGCGGAAACCACCCACATCGCTCGGCTCCGCGAGTTGCAACGACAAAATCGCCGGCAACGTAATGCCCAAGTAAGCCAAAATAAACAGATGTGACGCGATCTTACGTCCCGCCTGCTCAATGGGTTCAGGACGCAAAATTTGAGCAACAGCCAACACAAACAGCGACGCAAAAGCCGCCAAATGCACGTTCCAAGAGATGCCGAGCTTTGCAAAAACTGGTGTAATCATTAAAGAAATCACAGCCAGAGTCACGAGCACGCGGTCCAAAAGCTTGTACGGCGTGAGCATGCGCAGCGCTTCACCAACACCCACCATCACCGCAAGAGCCACCAAAACCGAGAACGCCCACCACGGAGCGTAGAGCAAAATCGCAATGCCTATTGCAGACATGACCACAGCTGCAATTGTTCGCTTTAACATAGAACCTCCGAATTTTATTGTTTTTGCTCGTTCTCGATTTGCGCCTCAGTTTTACCGAAACGGCGCTGCCGCTTGCCGTAATTTTCAAGAGCGGCTTCTAATGTATTTTTGTCGAAATCCGGCCATGCAACGGGCGTGAAATAAAGCTCGGCGTAGGCCAACTGCCAAAGAAGAAAATTGGAAATGCGCGATTCGCCGGACGTGCGAATGATCAAATCTGGATCAGGTAAGTCCGCGGTATATAAGGACTTTGAGATGCGTTCTTCGGTAATTTCTTCGGGCAAAAGCCTGCCCGCCTGCACCTCAAGCGCCAAATTTTTCATTGCGCGCGTCATTTCTTCACGGCTGCCGTAACTAAGCGCTAAAACGAGCTGCATGCCGGTGTGATTCGCGCTTTCTTCACAAAGCTCAAGCAGCGGTTCTCTAACAAAATCGGGTAGTTTGTCGATATCGCCGATCGCACGCAAACGAATGCCGTTTTCCATAATTTCGTCGTGCTCTTCGATCACGTAGTTGAGCAACAACGACATGAGCGCCTCAACTTCAGCCGTGGGACGCGCCCAGTTCTGCGCGGAAAATGCATACAGCGTCAGGACTTTGATGCCCATCTCGCGGCAAAGCGTGACCGTTCGATGCACCGCCTCCGCACCCGCTTTGTGACCTTCAACGCGAGGTAAACCGCGTTCAGCCGCCCAACGGCCATTGCCGTCCATGATGATCGCAAGGTGCTCTGGTAGATTCATGGCAAACCTTTCAATAAAAGCGCTGCATTTTACGCTGCAAAATTGAGAAGCGACAGGCTCAAATCGACAGAAGCTTGATCGCCAACTCTTTCGCATCCACCGGCCAATAGCACATGGGGCGCGGCTTCGACGTATTTTCATTAGACGTCGAAGGTCGGCAGCTCAAAATAGACTGTTCCCATTGCTCAGGGATTGCATCTGCACCGTAAACAGAACCTAAGAGAGCGCCACAGATTGCAGCATTTGTATCAGAGTCACCGCCGCGACGAACTGTGTCCACGACACCTGACTCAAAATCATTCGCGTGAAGCAATTGCCAAAGGGCGTTTTGGAAAGCGATAAGCACAAATCCCATAGAGGTTTGGTAATCTGCAGGCGGTTCATTCGCAGCCGCCTTTATGACCTCGCAAACTTCTTCCGGTACATCTAATTCTTGCGAGAGATGACAGATGTAATCGTAAAGATCGAGCGGACTCAGCCCCACATCGATCTCTTTTGCAATCGCGCAAACATAAAGCATGCTTGTCGCCAGGCACGTTTGGTTTACATGCGTCAACGCAGCATCAACGCGCGCCATCGCAGCGACTTCATCATCCTCACGCCCCGCACCAAAGATGCCTAAAACGCTCTCACGCATCATGGCGCCGTTCGCCTTACTTTGTGGACACGCCACACCAGACAGCGCGGAACCGATTGTTCCACCAACATCGAACGGTTCAGAGCGTAACCAGGACAAGTAGGCGTTTTGAATCACCTTCGCATCGAACGCACCTTGAGAAACAATCGCGCGCGCCAAAGCTAAGGCCATCTCAGAATCGTCGGTG
>JAZUEA010000312.1:0-3564 GCA_045639945.1 Myxococcota bacterium | reverse complement strand
AGATCACAGGATTTTGAGGTCCCGAATCTTCACTTTGCACGTGATACACCTTGCCTCGGTAGGAGATGTTGGTGTTGTAGCCAGTGCTCATCGCCTCTCCTTTGGACAAATATCGATGTCGACATGCTCAAAATGAAGGGGCGCGTCCGCCTGAGTAACGTTTTCTCCCCAAAAGCGACCAGCCACGATCTCCGATTGCTCAGGAGAATCGGTAACATAGAACTTTCGAATGCCTTTGGGAGCCTCTGCCGGACAACGCAAATCCAGGTGGTTCAAGAGCTCCACGACCTCGTTTGCGACCGCTTTGGCGGTATCGACCACACGAGCTTCTGGGCCTTGAAATTCTGCCACAATGGACTCAATGACCGGACGCAACAATGGATAGTGCGTACAACCGAGAATCACTGTGGTTGCAGGAATATCCTTTAAAAATCCGAGATATTCTTCTGCAACTTGGCGCGTAACACTGTGTTCTAACCAGCCTTCTTCAACCAGCGGAACAAACAGCGGACACGCCTTTTGATAAACCTTTCGCTGCGGTTCTTGTGATTGTAGCGCTGACACATAGGCGCCAGATGCAACCGTTGCTTTGGTTCCCAGCACTGTTAACGGCTGATTGGGTTTGGAAGCCAACAATGCTGCTCGCGCTCCCGGTTCAATCACGCCCAGCACCGGAACTTCGCCTTGCCATTTAATATGGTGCAACTGTGCAGACACAGTGTTGCATGCCACAACGATCAATTTGACGCCTTGACGCTGCAAAAACGCAGCGTTGCGTTCAAAGTATCGCACCACTGTTTCGGGCGAACGATTGCCATAAGGCACCCGAGCGGTGTCACCCAGGTAAATCATGGACTCGTCAGGCAAAGCCTGCGCAATCGCCGCTGCTACTGTTAATCCGCCGAGACCAGAATCGAAAACGCCGATTGGTGCTCGTTTAAGCTCCGTGTTCATCGCGGGCAACTGTACGGCGATTTTTTAAAGGGGACAAGACGCGAGATCAGCGAAAAGAAGAAAGAGGCTGGCGAGCGAATTTGAAGGGATTTTGATCAGCGGCAAACCGGGAAAAGATACGAATAGCTGTAATCTTGATTATATGCGTTGCGGTACGACAAGGTCACAGCGATATCGCCTCGTTGTTCCTTGGGAAACTCAATTTCATGCGTATTGTCGTTGAGTTTGCCTTCAACGAACGTGCCTTTATCGACCAAGTACCAGTTCGCAGGCGCAGAACCAGGATTCTCGAAGCGATCGATGAAGCACGGTAACTCCATCTTGCTGTGGTTGTTTTCAATCGCCACGGAGCTGAATGGACGCTCGTTGTAAGTCAATACGTTGGAATCCGATCCCATTACCAACGCGTAATCATTCGGGAAGGAAATCGACAAACGACCGCTCTTATAACCATTCGGGCAGTTGCCGTTTTGATCGACGACATAAGCCGAAATATTAATCAAACCGCCGGTGTTCGTGTAGAAGTTGGCGCCGCTGCAGTTTGGGTTGAACGGCACGCTGTCGCTGCAGTTTCGACCTTGGCCACATTGAGCGCTGATGTAGGAATCGGTGGTCGCGCCGGGTCGATCAAAAATTTCTTCTGCGCGAATATCACCTACCCAAAGAACGAGCGTGGATTTCCAAATCTCGGTGTCACCGTCCCAAACGCCGTTCGGACCTGAGAATTTGGCTTCTTCACCAGGACGGTGATCTGCATCGCGGAACTCTTCGCAGTAGTCGTTGCCGCAGTCGTATTCACCGTTGTCATTGCTGTCCACGAACGGATCGCTCAAATCGTGCTCGCCAGGAATGAACTCATCCACGCCCAAATCGTAGATTTTATCGCCGTCTACATCGATGAAGTCTTCTTCACCGCGCGTAATGGCGACCAAGCGAACCAAACCATCTTTGGGGCTCGGACCAGCAGGAGCCACATCAACAGGAGCCGGCCAGCCAACACGCAACATGCTGGACGCACGACCATTGGCATCCGTTGCTGCGGTTTCATCCATGGTACCTGCTTCGCTCAAGAAGAAAACCTGCGTGGCGGTATCGATACGACCTTGAACGCGGTCAGCCAACTGAACGTTGCACTTGGTGCCTTCGCGATCGACCAGGAGCCAAGAGCCGTCTTCCAAACGAGACGTAAACGCAGGAATGACGCGGTCTTCGCAGGAGTAGTTGAAGCTTCGCATGCTGGGCGTGCTACCACGAATCACAATGGTTTCACTGCGTGCGGTCAGTTCTTCTTCGTTGTAAGTTGCCGTGGCAGAAATAGAGACCACGCCGGGCGTTCCACCTGCGTACAAACGCGTGCTCACACGGCCTGCGTGATCGGTCACGCCGGAAGAAGGCTCAAGCATGATTTCCGGCGGAGAGTTTTCAGGCAACGAGAAAGTAACTGGAACAGAAGGTAACGGCTCGCCATCTTTAAGAGCCAAGAAACTCAAGAGCAAGCTGGTTGGGCGACCACTCGTGCCACCAACCGTGCCAATCACCAAATCGTTGGAGCTCGCCGCTGGCACATTTGCAAACGTCCACGGCAAGACATCGGCTACACCAGAATCCTCTTCCGGCAATCCTGCATCGGAGTCAGGATTTCCACCCGAGCCCGCCGTACCGCCTTGATTGCCAGCACCACCTGTTCCACCGAAACCGCCAGCATTGGGATCGCAACGCGCATCGTAGTCTTCTTGAGAGATGCACTCGATCGGGTAAACCGAGCTTTCAAAGAAGCCAGCCGGCTCTGTACCACCCGGTTGATAACCAGGTTCCGTACGCGCAACCAAGTACACAACACCAAGTTTATTACAAAAGATCTGATCCCGTGCTTCACCAGCGGTGATTGCCAGCGTTTGGCTTTGCTTTAATTTGGAAGCGGCATCTTGCGAACCATTCAACGCTGCTTGATACGAAGAATTGAAGTAAACCTCGCCCGTTCCGCCGGTTCCGTTTTCAAGCATGACCGACGCGCCTGGCAGCATGTAACCCGACGATGTACGCGGATCACGACCCTTTACCGAAACTGTAATGACTTCGTAGTTGCCTTCTGCGAATGCTTCACGCGACGGCACAGGCAAGTAGTTTCCGCCACAACGATTGAGAGCCGTGAGAGTTAATGAGGGGTCAGCAACGCCGGCGTTGTCATCATCGTCGTCACAAGCAACGAGCGGCAAACAGGCAGTTAACGACAAGAAAAGCCAAGCACGCGACATGAGCGGCCTCCACAAAACCAAAGACGCCACAGAGTACGAACTCCGACAAAAAATCGCTAGTTTCTCGCGACAAGCGCTCAGAGTTTAGAATCGCATAAATATGGAAGCGAGAAGCGTTTTATAATAAAATAGCCTTTCTTTTTTTATAAATCTGGAAATCGCCATGGTTCGCATTTCACTTTTCCGATTTTCAACCGTTTTACTTGGACTGCTCGCAATTTCAGGTTGTGCGGAAGATGTGAACTCGCAGTCTACCGATCGCATTGATGCTTCGAGCTATCAGCCGCCCAAGCCGCACGACGCCGGCATCACAGATGCTGCTTACATAAAGCCTCAACCGATCGCGCCCGATGCA
>JAZUEA010000311.1:0-2286 GCA_045639945.1 Myxococcota bacterium | reverse complement strand
CCCCTGCCCTTCTCCGCCGGAAAAAAGCGCGCCCGCTCCGGGCAAACCAACCCCAAAAAGCCTCGCCCGCTTAGGGCGAAAACTCCCCTCCTCGTGTCAAAAAAATCGCTGCGATAAGCGCCGCCTCAAAAAACAAAAAATCCTATCAAAACGAAATTATGAATCCGCCTTTTAGCCGTAAACTGAGTTTTATGCACCTTTTGGCATTCACTTTACTTCGGTTGAGAGTGCTTCAATCGCTGTAGAAAATGACTTTACCGGGAATGTACTGAAAAGGATCGCGTTTGGAATTAGCAAAACTGCAGTTGAGCGATCAAAAAATGCTTCAAGAAAATAGAAATTATTGGTGGAGAGATGACCAAATGAATCATGAAAACAACATAACCACAAGAAAGTGCACAGCTTTGATGCATTGGAAGTATGAACAATCGGTAGAGGAATCATCAAAGCAGAAAAGAAAACAACATAACCACAATAAAGTGCACAACTCTAAGGATGAAAAAAGGTCATAGTAAGAATAAGTTGATTGCCAAATACAAAATGAAATCAACATAACTACAGAAAAGTGTACAGGGTGAGATAAATGTTGAGCACAAAACTCAGGTTGAGCCCTTAGAATGTTCTTGATGGTGGAGAGTTAACCACAGAAGGATCAACAGGCTGTTGATTGTGGAATGGTCTCGAATGGCGTTGAGCTCATCGATTAGTAGAAGAGGTATAGGCTAGATGAATGTAACATCCAGAGATTTGAATGATGGGTTAAGACTCAATGCAAGAAAAGCTGGTAGTACATCTATTGTGATGAGGACTTAACCACAGAAAAATCTACAGCCTGTTTAAAATGAATGGTGGAGATAAAGAGTTAAGTCTTTATTTTAGAGATGATGTTGTGGAGATAATTTCGGTTGAGTCTAGATCAAGAGAAACAAGACTTAGAGTTAACCACAGATAAATCAACAGCCTGTTGATAAGCATGGGGACGTTGAAACGGCTAAGTCTAGAAATCATTAACTCTGAGTAAGAGCTCACCTAGGTTGAGTCTCGAAAGTGGTGATTGAGGTTGAGACGTAGAGCTGGTTGAGTCTTAAACAAGACTTTTAAGGCTTTGGTTTAAATCAGAAAAGCTCTTGAGGGGGAGTAAATGAGTGGAGAGCTCATATAAAAAAAGCTCCCAACGAGTGGGAGCTTTTGTGGGGGCGACTGCAGTTGAGTCTTAATCTTCGGCGTCTTCGCCCTCGAGTTCGGTGGCGCCGTGGCACTTCTTGTACTTCTTGCCGGAGCCACACCAACACGGATCGTTACGACCAATCTTTGGACGCTTGGGCTTTGGCGCTTCTTGCGCTGCAGCTTGGGCCTTGGCCTGTGCGAGTGCAGCAGCTTGAGCCTGCGCCTCGGCAAGCGAGTCCTCGGACTTTTGGAAGGAAGCCGCCAACATGCGCATCTTTTCTTGCTGAGCCAACAAGCGCGCGCGTGTCTTCTCTTCTTCGGACTGGACCTCTTCTTCAGAGCGAATCTTCAACCTGAAGAGCTGGCCCATGACTTTCGACTTGATGCGAATCAACAAATCGCTGAAGAGGCGGAAACCTTCTTTCTGGTACTCCTTCTTTGGGTCGCGTTGGCCGTATCCACGCAGGTTGATGCCGGTCCTCAGCTGATCCATGACCTGCAAGTGGTTCTTCCACAGCTCATCAATGGTGCGAAGGAAGAGATCTTTCTCCAGTCGGAACATCAACCCCTTCTGATTGGCGTCGACTTCAGCGACCTTAGCGAGGAAGGGTTTCTCTACTTCAAAGTAGATGTGCTCCTTGTACTTGGGCTTCGCAGGCACAACTTCATCAAGCGACGTCTGATGGTTGAACTGGAACAGCACGTCCTCGATGAGCTGCTCACGCTCCCACTCCTCAGGTCGAACGCTATCATTGCAACGCGCGTCCACGAGGTTGATCACCAAATCCTCAATGGCGTCCAAGCATTTCTCGTGGAGTTCCTTCTCGTCGGCTCCGAGAAGCGAGCGGCGCCACTTGTAGATGGTCTTGCGCTGCTGATCCATCACGTCGTCGTACTCCAACATGTTTTTACGCATGTCGAAGTAGTGCGATTCCACGTTGCGCTGCGCGTCCTCGATGCGGCGGGAGACCATGCCGGCTTGGATGGGCGCGTCGTCGTTCATGCCGAAGAAGTCCATGATGGCCGTCATCTTTTCGCCAAAGATGCGCATGAGGTCGTCTTCGAGCGAAAGGTAGAAGCGGCTGGCACCCGGGTCGCCCTGACGACCGGCACGACCAC
>JAZUEA010000310.1:0-13181 GCA_045639945.1 Myxococcota bacterium | reverse complement strand
CGAACGATTGGCCTTGTCGCACCAAGCGTTACAGTCGAGCGCCGAAGAAATTCGCTACCACTGGAACGCCATTGGAAAGGTGGAGCGTGCTTGGCGTTTTGCCGCTCACAGTGCTGCTGATGCGCGTGCGTCTGGTCACCACGATCGCGTGGTCAGCATGTTGACGTTGGCACTTGAAGCGCCGTTGCCGCAAAACAAGCGCAGTGAATGGATCATCGCATTGAGCGAAAGCCTTGTGATGATAGGCCACTTCCTCGAAGCCGCGCATTGGCTGCAGCGGTTGCTCGCCGAAGATCCGCAAGAAGGTTCTCGCTGGCGAGCGCGCATGTGCCAGCTGTTTTTGATGGGTGGCGATCTCGCTGGATTTATCTCAAATCTAAAAGAATTACCGCCACTTGCGCGCGTTCCTTTGGCTGATTTGCTGCTCTTGTTTGCGCCTGCGTTGGCGCGTCAACTTTTGGGCGAGGCCGACGGATTCGAAGCGCGTTTGGTGCGTGCGCGATTGTTGGTCGACAACCCAAGTGCTGAGCAAATCGAGCAAGCTGCCGAATTGTTGACGCTTTGCAAGGTCGAGGTTCCAAATCCCACGCCGCGTCAAGACATGCTTTTGGTTTTGACCGAAGCGCACGTTCTTTGGTCGAAGGGCCACTTAGATCAAGCCGACAAATTCTTGGAAGAAGCGTCGGTGCGATTGTTTAAGCACTTTGGTTCGTTCGATTTGGGCGGCATTCGCTTGGATATCTTGCGCGCGCAGATCGCGTTGAACCGTGGTCAAATCAGTCGTGCGCGCAGCATTGGTCGTGGCCTTTTGGCCGAAACGCGTGAGCGCGGCTTGGTTGGTCTTCAGGCGATTGCGAGCATTTTGCAAGCGAACATTTTGCTCGAATCCGGTGAACCGCAAGCAGCTGCGCGATTGTTGCGTGCCGCTGCGCGTGCTTGGCCGGAGCGTCCGCTTTCCACGCCGCACATTGAGCTTGCTCTCGCAAAAGCTCGACAACTCTTCTACTTGCGTCGTTTTGCCGATGCCGATGACGCCTTGGATGCGCTGTGGTTCGACGAAGGTCTGCACGGATTCCTGTCTCGCCGCATTCCAATGCGTATTTTTGCGGTGTTGCGCTCTCGCATTTGCGCAGCGCGTGCGTTTGAAGCGGTGCGCAACGGAAATCGAGAGTTGATGGCGCAAAGTTTGGCTCGCTTGGAGGCCGCGATTGAAGGTTTGCGCCAACTTCAGCCTTATCCAGCCGACTGGATTTTGAGCTTCTCTGTGATGCGCTCGATTTTGCAGGGACGCGCGCTCGAAGGTGTGAAAGAAATGGAATCCTACGTTTCAAGTCACGGCTGGCCAGACAATCCCGAAAAGCACGCGCGTTTCCGATTCATTCTCTCCGCCGCGCTCGAAGCTGCAGGCAAGAGCGGCTCTGAACATTGGAAGAAGGGCCAACTCATTAGCCGTGAAGCTGGTGCCGCGCTTCCGCCTGAATGCGATGTCTTTGGCGCTCCTGCCGGGCTCTAATCCAATCACAGGAAAATATGGATACTCTCCTTTCCGCGAACGGGCTCTCGAAAGCCTTTGCTCACCGCGATCTTTTTCATGAAGTTTTATTCGGATTAGAGCGCGGTGAAAAAGTTGGTCTCATCGGTCCAAACGGTGCCGGCAAGTCGACCATGTTGCGCATTTTGGCTGGACTTGAGCCGCCCGATTTGGGTGAACTTGCAATTCGTCGCGATTGCAAAGTTGGATTTCTTGAACAATTTCCAACGTTTGGCGATGCAAAGACCGGCCGAGAAGTGCTTGAAGGTGCGTTTGATGAACTGCGAAAAACACTCGCGGAGTACGAACGCGCGGCAACGGCTTTGGAAGACACCGAAGCGCTGCTTTTGAAAATCGATGAGCTCGGAGGTTGGGATTACGACCATCTTATCGAGCGCGTGGCCACGGAATATCGCATCAATCTGGAGCAACCCATCGCGAATCAAAGTGGTGGTGAGCGAAAGCGTTTGGCGATTGCGCGCCTGATTTTGGAAAAGCCCGACATCGTGCTTTTGGACGAGCCGACCAACCACTTGGATCCGGAAACCGTCGAGCATTTAGAGGATTGGCTGCGTGAAACACCGGCGACCGTGGTTTTGGTGACGCACGATCGTTACTTCTTGGATTTGGTCGTCTCACGAATGTTTGCCCTGCAAAATCAACGACTTTGCATGTACGAGGGCAATTATTCCGAGTATGTCGCGAGCGTGGCCATGGAAGAGGCTTTGCGCGCGCGTACGCGTCACCGTCGTTTGCATCATTTGTTGGGCGAGTTGGATTGGGCGCGTCGTTCGCCGCCGGCTCGAAGTGGCAAATCTCGAGCGCGTTTGGAGCGTTTGGCTGACGTTCAGGGTGAAATCGAGCGGCTCACGGTTTCTGATTCGAAGCCGGTGATTCACTTTGGAGTGCCGCCGCGCTTGGGCAATACGATTCTCGAATTTGTGGATTTGTCGTTCTCGTTTACGCCCGATCGGCCGTTGATTTCCAAGCTGAATTTTGCGCTTCGAAAAGGCGAACGCATTGGAATTATTGGAAAAAATGGCGCGGGGAAATCCACGCTTTTGGAACTCGCTCGCGGTGCTTTAACGCCAACAGGTGGCGAAGTTCGTCGTGGCTTGAACACCAAACTCGCACTGTTTGACCAAAAACGAAGTGCACTTTTGCCCGGTGCCAGTTTGCGCACCACGCTTTTGCCAGAAGGCGGCGATACCGTTTTTCCGACCAGCGGCGGGCAAGTTCACGTTCAAAGCTACATCGATCGATTTGGATTCTGCGCACACGACTTAGATCGCACGCTCGATAGTCTTTCCGGCGGCGAGCGAAATCGTATCGCGCTTGCGCACTTCTTGTTGCAGTCTGCAAACGTGCTTTGCCTGGACGAGCCGACCAACGATCTCGACATCGAAACCCTCAATATTCTTGAAGAAGCGCTGCTTGCGTTTGAAGGTTCGGTGCTGGTTGTCAGCCACGATCGTTACTTCTTGGACAAGATTGCGACGACGATTTTGGCGTTCGAAGAAGATGGCACTGTGCTCGTTCACCGCGGCGATTACTCGTCTTACAAGGCGGAGCGCGATGCTCGCGTTGCTGCGGCTGAAAAAGCGGCAGCCGAGAAGGCGAAGCAGGCGCATGCAGCTGAGTTGGCGCAGATTCCCAAACCAGCGCGCAAAGGTCTTACCTGGGCAGAAGCGCGTGAATTGGAAGGCATTGAGCCGGCGATTGAAGCAGCGGAAGCGGAGTTGGAAACGCTTGAAACAGAATTGTCAGAGCCGAATTTGTGGTCGAATCCTGAAAAGGCACGTGCCACGCAACAAGCTTACGACAATAAAAAAGTAGAGATTTTCAAGCTTTACGCTCGTTGGGAAGAACTTTCAGCTCGCCAAGAAGAGCGCTGATTTAAAGTGTCGCGCGGTAACTTTCGATGAGTTGCCGCGTACTTTCTTGCCAAGAAAATTTTGCAGCAAAAGCTCGAGATTTTTCGAAATACCGTTGAAAATCGGGCTCTTCCAAAATTTTGAAGAGCGCTTCTGCCACCGAAAAAGCATCGGGACTCGCGATGATGCCGGCGCCTTCCAAGTCTGACACGTGACACGCTGGCGTAATCACCACCGGCAAACCACTCGCGAGCGCCTCCAAAAGCGCAATGCTCTGACCTTCATGGCGGCTGGGCAGGCAGAAAATTGAGGCTGCTGCAAACGCATCGAGCTTGTCACGTCCAAACCGCGGTCCTGGGCAATGCAAACGATGAGACAAGTGGTGTGCCTCTAACGTCTGCTCTAACAATGCTTTTCCGCCCCAGTCTGCGCCAATTGCCACCAAATGCACATCAGGGCGAACTTGGGCCAATCGAGCAAAAGCTTCGCCCAAAAGATCGAGCCCTTTGGTTTGATGCAGTCTCGACAAAAAAAGCACAAACGGCGCGTCGCCCAAGTGTGGAATTGAAGCCCTAAAACGAGCAGCTGCTTCAGATTTTTCTTTTGAATCTGTAATAAAATCCGAAAGATAAACGCCGTTTGGAATGGTGTCGATGGGACCGGAAAATCCAAACGAGCGTGCGGCTTCAGCTTCGTCTTGAGTGAGTGCGTGAATGCGAGCGGCGCCGCGTAAAAGTGGCCCGAAAAAAAAGACATTGCCGATTTTTTTACGCAGCGATTTTTGACGCATTGCTTGGGGATCCAAGCAGCCGTGCGGCGTGAGAATGTAGGGTTTGTGAAGTTTTCGAGCCAATCGGCCGGCAGCAAAGCCAAGTCGCGTCCAAACGCCGTGTAAATGCAGCACATCTGCAGATTGAACGGCGCTCAGCAGATTTCGAGCTTCGCTCAAGACATGTGGAGTCGTGAGATTTGAAATGTAGCGCTTGGGCATTTCTGGACAGCGCAACATCAATAAATCATTGAGCTTTTGATCGTTTTCTGGATCGTGCGACAACAGCGAAACGCCAAGCCCTTGGCGCATGGTTTCGCCGGCGAGTGCAGCGATGACCTGCGAAGGACCTCCGCTTTCTGGACTGATTTGATCGTAGACGTGGAGAATTCGTAAAGGCTCGGAATGATTCACGAAATTTTTACTCGGAAGACTATTTGAAAAGCTCGCTCGACAGATAGCGCTCGCCAGTGTCCGGTAAAATCACCACAACGCGCTGACCGGCTCGCGCTGGATCTTGCGCATATCGCAACGCCGCTGCGACAGCTGCACCCGAGGAAATGCCGCAAAACAGACCTTCTTCTTTGTGCAACCGGCGCGTCACCTCAAATGCCTCTTCGTCGGAGACCGTTTCGATTTTGTCGATGAGGTGCATTTCCAGCGTTCGCGGCTTAAATCCGGCGCCAATGCCTTGAATTTTGTGCGGGCCGGGCTTGGGAATTTCGCCATTTCGAAGTTGTGTCAAAACCGGAGAACCAGCGGGCTCAACCGCGACGGCGCACAAGTTGGAGATGCCCATCGCGCGTTCGCTCATTTCCTTTAAATATCGCGTGGTTCCGGTGAATGTGCCGCCTGTGCCAACCGCTGCTACAAAAACATCGACCACGCCATCACACGCTTCCCAAATTTCGGGTCCCGTTGTTTTGTAGTGAATTTCAGGGTTTGCGGGATTTTCGAATTGCTGGGGAATGTAAATGTGATCGGGATCGGCTGCCTTCATTGCCTTTGCCGCTTCGATCGAGCCCGCCATGCCTTTTTCGCCCGGCGTGAGCACGAGTTCCGCGCCATAAGCCTGTAAAATTCGGCGACGCTCCAGCGACATCGTTTCCGGCATTGTCAAAATCAGCTTGTAACCGCGCGCCGCACAAACCGCAGCGAGCGCGATGCCGGTGTTGCCCGACGTCGGTTCAACCACCGTAACGGCTCGCGAACCGCGCTTTAAAATGCCACGTGCTTCAGCCGACTCGATAAGCGCCAGCCCCAGCCTGCATTTTACCGAGCCGGTTGGATTGCGACTTTCAACTTTGGCCACGATTTCCGCCGGCAATCCACGCGCGAGGCGACCCAAGCGAACGAGCGGCGTATTTCCGACACTTTGACTGGATTGTTCAAAGATCACAGTAGGTTTCTTTTCGTGAAAATTCAGTGTGCGAGTTTGACGCAATCGCAAACGCGGGCGTGCAGCTTTTCGCTGATTTCAACATCCACTTGGCGCGGCGAACGATCTTCAAGCGCGGCAATTTCGCGGCGAGCGCGGGCGCGGCTTTCTTCGAGCTCAGGCCAAACGGTGGGCGAACGACCTTTCCAAACCTGCTGCAAAAGCGGCCGGCCGGGCAAAACTTCGTCGTGACATGCAACGATGTCGTGGTTGCCTTGGCGGAAAACTTGAAGGCGACCGGGCAGCGTGGCTTTGCTTGAACCCTGCGACATCTTCATTGTTGGGCGGCCTTCGACTTCGGAGATTTTGCCTACAGCGCCGACACCTACAGGTGCGTCTGGCGAAGTAACAATGCGCTCGCCAATGCCGAAAGCGTCAACCGGTGCGTCACCCAATTCGCGAATGGCGTCTTCGTCCATGCCTCCGGAAACGCAAATGGTTGCCTTGGTGGCACCCAATTCGTCTAATAATTTCCGGGCCTTCCAAATGTTTTCGCGCGTTACATTGGAGTCAATGCGAATGCCTGCCAATTGACCCGCAGTTGCTTTGACCGCTGAACGAATACCGGTGTGTTCGCCGAACGTGTCGTACGTGTCGACCAAAAGCACCGAACCCGCCGGATAACATTGATGAAATGCTGCAAAAAATGCGGCTTCGGTTTCAGCTCGCGGCACACCGTCGCGTTCCCAGGCTTGAACCGCAAAGTGATCCATTGTGCCCAGTGCTGGCACGGAGTAGCGGTGGTAGGCCTCAACGTTCGAAGTTCCCGCCGCGCCGGCCAAATAAGCTGCGTAGGCCGCATCAACGGCCGCTTGTGGGTGCGTGCGGCGCGTTCCAAATTCGAGCACTGCGCGATTGCCGGCCGCTTCAACCACGCGAGCCGCCTTGGAAGCCACCATGGTCATGTGATTGATGATCGACAAAAGCGGCGTTTCGATGAGTTTGGCTGAGAGCAAATCCGTTTGAATTTGCAGATACGGTGTGTAGGCGCTTGGGCGAATTCCACCTACATCGATGCGATTGCCTTCGTGATCGACCGCGTGACCGGCAAAAAGCGGTGTGCCCTCTGGCGGTGCCTCAATTTCGCCCTGGAAATGCCAATCTAAAAGGCGTTCGCGTAATTCTGGACGACGCAGCAAAACCGGGCCCAACATTGGATGCGCCTGCAGTGTATCCATGTGGCGCGTGGTGAATCGCGCTCCCAAGAGCCACTCAATGCAGCGGCGCAACCCCGCAAACAAAAGATAGCCGCGACAAGGCTCGCCATGGAGGCCGCTGGGTAAGCTTCGCGAGAAAAAATTCATGGTAACGCGCTGATCGATGAGTCCCGCGTCAAAGTGCGGAACCAGCGAACTCAGCTGGTAAAGATCCATATGTGTAGCGGCTGCCATAGCGAACTCTGTGTATTTTAAAGACGCTGAAGTATACCGCTCACATGAATGTTGATCCACACAAGATCGATGCCGGATTGTTGGCCGAAGCTCAGTCGCTGCTTGCAAAAACAGGCGCGCTGGACTTGCATTTGGAAACGACAACGCCGTGGCGCATTTACGGCTATAATCCCAAAATTAAACATAAATTCACATTTTGGTTTGGTCGACTCTTTGGACACACCGATTTACCGCGTTTGTGTGAAGGTGGTGTGACGGGTGGTTTGTGGTCCATTTCCACAAATATTTCGCGGGGATCTAAAGGTCGATTGCGTGGTTTACTTGCTGGTCTTTTCAAACTTGAGAAGCTCGCGGAAGAAGAAAATCTAGCTTGGGTAACAACGCCAGACGCCTATTTAGAGGCACGCGCGGCGCATCGGCATGCGGTGATTCCTGTTGTGCAAGGTGCGAATGCATTTGATGCGCTGTCTTTGGGCGAAGCCAAATCGCTGCTTCAAAAGTTTGTATCCATCACGCTCATTCACATGACGTCGTCACAAATCGGTGAATCTTCTTCGCCGTTTCGACTGCTTCATCCACGTCGTGGATTGACTCAGCGTGGTGCAGAACTTGTGCAACTCTTGAATTCTATTCGCGTTTTTGTCGATCTGGCACACGCTCATCCGCGCGCATTTTGGGCCGCTGTTGAAGTGCACGACAAATCGCTGCCGATTTTTGTGAGTCACACAGGTGTTCAATCTGCGCATCGTTCGTGGCGAAATCTCAATGATGCGCAAATTAAAGCGGTCGCAAATTCTGGCGGCGTGGTCGGCCTTGTCGCGCATTGGCCGTTTTTGTGTTCGATTTGGGCGCAAAAGTCTGTTGCGCGCATGGCTGATCACATGGAAGCTGTGGCGCGTGTTGGTGGTTGGGAATCGGTTGGAGTGGGAACCGATTTGGATGGATTTATATTGCCAGTCAAAGAGTTACGCTCCGTTGAAAAATTTCCGCTGTTGGTCGCAGAAATGATTCGTCGCGGATGGACTGAGGAGCGTATCGAAGGCATTCTCTTTCGGAATTTTCTGAATAGTTGGCGTAGGTTACACGCATGAAGCATCATAAAATTTTCATCATAGGTTCAGGTCCCGCTGGATTTACCGCTGGCATTTACGCTGCTCGCGCAGGTTTGGAACCTGTGATGGCTGCAGGTTTTGATCACGGTGGGCAATTAATGACCACGTCTGAAATTGAACACTTTCCTGGATTTCCGGAAGGCATTTCAGCGCAGGAATTAATGGCTAACATGGAAGCGCAAGCTGTTCGATTCGGCTTAAAAATCGAAGAGTTAGCGGTCGAGTCGATCGATTTAGAAAAACGCCCGTTTGAGCTGACGATGGACGACGGTTCAATGCACTCTGCCGATGCGATCATCGTGGCGACCGGCGCTTCTGCTCGTTATTTGGGCATTCCGGGTGAAGCTGAATTCTTGGGTCGTGGTGTCAGCGCGTGTGCAACGTGTGATGGATTCTTCTTTAAAAACAAAGAAATCTGCGTCATCGGCGGTGGCGATTCCGCTCTTGAAGAAGCGCATTTTCTCACACGATTTGCGAGCAAGGTTTACTTGATTCACCGTCGCGATTCTTTCCGCGCTTCAAAGGCCATGCAGGACCGAGTTTTCTCAAATGAAAAAATCGAAATCCTGTGGAATTCTCGACCGGTAGAAGTAAAAGGCGACAAAGCAGTAAAGAGCATTGTGCTTGAAAATACGATTTCACATGAACGTCGCGAATTGAGCGTAGAAGGTTATTTCTGCGCTGTCGGCCGCACTCCTAATACTTTGATTTTTAAAGATAAACTTGAATTAGACGTGAACGGCTACATCGTCACGCGTGCACCGTCGACCGAAACTTCTGTAGATGGCGTTTTTGCCTGCGGCGATGTGGCGGATCCACATTATCGGCAGGGGATTGTGGCAGCTGGCGCGGGAGCCAAAGCAGCGTTGGATGCTGAGCGTTATCTCATCGCTTTGGCGAAATAATAAAAAAGCCTGCAGTTCTAGTGGGTTGCAGGCTTCGCTTGATTTTGGATTTAGGGCAAAAAAAAGGCGGAACCAAAAATTTGGCTCCGCCTCGAAGCGACAAACCCGAAAAAATTCGGATTTGATAGCTGCCCAAACTGCATTAGCGCAGCTTGGTCTCCTTGAACTCGACGTGCTTCTTCGCCTTCGGATCGTACTTCTTAAGTACGAGCTTTCCGGTGCTCGTGCGGCGGTTCTTGGTGGTGGTGTAGAACACGCCGGTGCCGGCGGTGCTCTCCAGCTTGATTTTTTCGCGCTTCGGCTTGGCCATGTGTCCTCCACTACTTGGCAAAAGGCGCGTCACCTTAACCCGGTTAGAAAGAAAGATCCAGCAAGATCGACAGGCCTCTCGAAATAAGATTAAAAAATTTTGAGAAAGCGAAAGATCCGCCGCTTCTACTTGCCCTCAGTTTGAAGCGTTGTTAATTTCCGCGCGCATTTTGCAATATGGAGGAAGTGCGATGGACGAGTTGTACGAAGGTCTCGATCTCAATCAGGCTCAGATCAACGTGATTTGCCGTGGCTTGTTTGATTTGTCAGCGGTTGACGGCGTTGACGCGAGCGAAAAAGAGCTCATTGAAGGTTTCTACGCTGAGCTTGGTAGCAGCGAGAAGCTGGATGATGTTTTGAAGCAGGCTTTTGATTTGAATGAAGCCGTCACCGTGCTTGCCGATGTCAACGCTCGCAACGCTTTCTTCATCACCTGCTATCTCTTGATTTACGCCGATGGCGAATTCTCCGAGGCTGAACTTACGCGAATCAACGAGTTCGCGAAGGCCTTCAACCTTTCGGATGGCGAACAGAACGATCTTCACCTCAAGGCTCGTATGTACCTGCTCAAGGAACTTGCCCAGAGCTTGAAGAACCGTGACGTCGTGCGTCAGGTCGGTGCTTCGATGGGTCTTGCTGAAAACGATATCGACAGCTTACTGAAGTAATGGAGGATTGACATGGGCTTCTTTGGTCGAATCTACAACCTTTGGAAGGGTTTCCTGAGCATCTTCGTCGGCAACATGGAAGAAAAGCACCCTGAGATCGCTTACGAAAACGCGATCAACAGCATGACGGAGAAGTACACGAAGCTCAAGACCGCCAGCGCCGGCTTGATCAAGAACCGCACTCGCCTTGAAACCGCGATGCAGAAGAACACCAAGGAACTCGAAGAAATCGAGCTCCAGGTTCAGATGGCTGTTGACGCAGGCGACGACGAACTCGCTACCGCTCTCCTCGAGCGCCAGGAAGAACTTGAGAACGCCATCGCCGATTCTCAGGCTGATTTGGATCAGGCTGTTAAGGATGCCGAGTCCGCCAAGGCTTCGTTGAGCGCCCTCAAGGTTGAGATCGACAAGCTCAAGCGCGAAAAGGACAAGACTGTCGCCCAGATCAAGGACGCCGAAGCCCGCAAGCAGATCCAGGATCAGCTCGAAGGCCTCTCCGTGGACGACGACATCAAGGCCCTCAGCGGTGTTCGTGAGCACGCCGAAAAGCTTCGCGCCGAGGTCAAGATCAACGAAGAGCTCAAGGAAGACACCATCGAAGGTCGTCTTGCCGCTCTCAAGGCCAAGACCGGTGGCGCCAAGGCTGCCAGCCGTCTCGCCGCTCTCAAGGCCGCCAAGGCTGCCAAGGAAGGCGGCACTGCCACCGCTTCCACCATCAAGCAGCTCTAATTCCGCTGCTCTGCTTATCTCTTCACTTCTTTAAATCTCCCTAAAAATATAAAAAATCACTTCGGGTGACTTACCCCCCTTTGCAACGTTGCATTGGTGGTTACCGTTTCGCACTCGGTTTTTGAGCCGTCTGGGAGTTGTTATGACAGAAAACGACTTGCGCAACGCGACCGATCTTCCTCGCTGGATGTTGACTCTTCGCGAGCGCTACCTGCAAACCGACACTTGTGCCTTCATTCTTCATGGCAACGTGCACGACTTGTTGTTCTGCAACGGTCGTTTGTATTCGATGTCGGAATTTCTGGAGGCCTATTTCTCGCTGAGCGGCAAGACCGTTATTTACTACGATCCAGGAAAAGGCCTTGAAATTCGCGATCCTGAGCATGCGTTTGCAGCTGCAAAAGTGCTTTGCAAGGGTGACGCGGCCTTGACTCAGCGCATTTTCCCGCGCAACGAACAGACTCCCAAAGCGATGGTGCAGGCGAATTTAGCGCGTGAGCTGGCCGGTCTTCGTGATCCAGATGCATCGCTCGAATTGGCCGAACAATTGCTTTTAGATCCGCAACTTACGTGCGCTCTGATTTTGCAATACGCTGATCTGATTGCGCCGGATGGTTCAACCTCATCGCTTAACTTTGCTGAGCGTACAGCCATGGCACGGTTGCACCGCTGGAGTTTGTCGCGAGAAATCGTGGGCTCTGGCAATTTGATTTTGATGCTCACGAGCTCGCTTTCCGATTTGTCGCGCTTGCTGGTTCGCAATCCGCGCATGATGAGCCTGGAAGTGCCGTTGCCCGATGAGCACCGACGTTGCCATTTCTTGCAGCATCTTTTGTCGAACTATCCGGAAAACACGATTTCGCAACTTACGCGCATCACGGGTGGTTTGCAGATTCGTCAAATCGAAGACACGATTCGGCCATCGATGCGTCAGAAGCAGTCCAGCGATAAAGCATTCTTTGACGGTATCTCCGCGAGAAAAAAGGAGATTCTGGAACAAGAGTGTGTTGGCCTCATTGAAGTTGTGGAGCCGCATCACGGTTTTGAAGCAGTGGGTGGTCAGGAAACGGTCAAAAAGGCGCTGCTCAAGGTTTGTGCGCATTTAAAGGCCGGCAACACCGCTCAGGTGCCCATGGGAATTTTGCTCGTTGGACCGATGGGGACCGGAAAAACCTTTGTCGCAGAAGCATTTGCAAAAGAATGCGGTCTGGCTGCGATTAAGCTTAAAAACTTCCGTGACAAGTGGGTTGGTTCTACTGAAGCAAATCTCGAAAAGATTCTGTCGGTTATCGATGGCTTGGGTGAAATCATCGTCATCATTGACGAAGGCGACCGCTCGCTCGGCGGTGGCGACGGCGACAGCGGTGTTCAAAGCCGTGTGATGGCGCGCTTGAAGGATTTCATGAGCGACACCAGTCACCGTGGACGGATTCTGTTTGTCATGATGACAAACCGTCCTGATAAGCTCGACACTGACATGAAGCGCCCTGGCCGTTTCGACTTGAAGATTCCGTTCTTCCACCCTGGCAATGCGGCAGAGCGTTTGTCGATGCTGTATTCCGTGATGCGTCGTCATCACATCATCGCGAATTTGCCTGAGGATGAGGCGTTGGCGATCATGGAACCGCTTGATGGTTATGCGGCTGCTGACTTGGAAGCTGTTGCGATGCTCGCCAAAGATGAAGCGGAAATTCGCAAACTTGAGGCGCCGAAAATCCCTGGATTGATTGAAGATTTGGATGATGCCGATGCAACGGTTGAGATTTGCGACTTGCGTCAAGCGGTCGAAGATTTCATGCCGACGCGCGAACTTGAAATGATCGAGTACATGGAACTCTTGGCGGTACACGAGGCGTCGAACCGTCGCTTGTTGCCTGAAAAGTTCCGCAATATTCAGGTCGAAGAGTTGAATCGTCGTTTACGATTAGCGCGTGCGCAGATTCCGGATTGAAATGATTTGTTAAAAAATAATCATTTCTCTTGTTTGTGATTTTTGTTATTTTTAAATCTTATTTAAAGCGATGTTTAAAAAGCGCGCATCGCTTTGAAATGGCAATTGGGCCAACACTTTTCTGAAGTTAGAAAACAGGAAAGTTTTCCAAATTCAAAAAGGGGAATCCTTATGATTGATGTTCGTGATTACAACGCTTTTAAAGCTGCAATGAGCAGGGCTGGTCGCCTTGGTTTCGGCCGCAGCAGCATGGACGGTGTCATCAATTACATTGAGGGCGTTCGCAAGTTCGGTACTTCGTTGGATCAGCATCAAGTTGCACGTTTGGTCGATGCCATTCCGGCCGCCAAGCGCGCCAAGTACTTAGATGCAATCTGCGAAGTTGCGAAGCTTTGCATGATGGATCTCCCTGGTGCTCGCCAGATGATCAATCTGGTTGGTTACGAGCCTGTCCGCGCGGCTATCGATGACTTTTTCAGCCCTCTCAACAAAGGCATGTTTAAC
>JAZUEA010000309.1:0-1880 GCA_045639945.1 Myxococcota bacterium | reverse complement strand
GCGAACGCGGAGCTTGCTTCAGGCCGGACCTTCCAAGAATCTCTCAATAAAATCCGGGAGTTGATTTAAGTCCATGGATTTGCAGAAGTAGCCATGCAGGTTCTTCGCTTGGCAAATCTGCGTGAGAGTGCCTGCGTCCATGTCGGAGTAGAGGAGGATAACGAGATCCTCACACTCCGGCGTGTTGCACAACGAATCCAGCAGATCGTCAGCTGCGAGCCTGGGCATGGCGACGTCTAAAAGCAAAACGTCTGGGCGCTCGTAGGCGATTTTTGCAATGCAGCCATGCGGCGCTACGAGTTTGACAACGTCAAATCCGTGCCGCGTGAGAATTTCTTCGGTGACCATCAGACTAATAAGGTTATTGTCGATGATCATGATTTTGCAGCGGTCATTTAGCATAGCGTGCGATTATTCAAGAACACGCACGCAAGTCAATTAACTTGGTCATTTCCGTTGCTTTTTGAGATTTTTACATGAGCTGTTTTTGTGACCTGCATTTGCATGTTTTGCCTGAAATTGATGATGGTGCTCGCTCGCTCAATGAGTCACTGGAAATTCTAAAAGGCCTTGTCTCATTTGGATTTACACAATTTGTCGCTACGCCGCATTTGGATGAAACGCGTCATCGCTATGGCGTGACAGAAATTTCTGACCGCGCGGTCAAACTTCAAACAGTCTTGCGTGAGTCCTCTGATTTGCAGGCGCTTACTCTGGACACCGGCGGCGAGTACGCGTACGGTGCGCGCTTTTTGAGCGAACTGAAGCAGCAGAAACTCACAACATTGAGTCAAAGTGCTTTGGTGCTCGTGGAATTACCGGAATCGTTTTTGCCGACCATGATGCCTGATGTTTTTCGAGCGCTCTGTGCTGCACGGTACAAACCGGTGATCGCGCATCCTGAGCGTTGTTTGTATTTTGAAAAAAATATGAACAAACTCGAGCAGTTAAAGAAAATTGGCGCGGCGATTCAGGTGAGTTTCCGAAGTTTGTCCGGTGCGTTTGGACGCGACATTTCTCGTTTGGCTTGGCACCTGATTGAACGCGGCGTTTGCGATTTACTGGCCACCGATTTGCACCACACGAGTGAGCTGAAAACCGTTGTGGAACCAGTCTTTCATGCGCTTGAGCGTCATGTGCCTCGCGAAATGCAACGTTTGCTGTCCATTACGCCGCGTGCGCTTTTAGGAACGGTCCGTTGAAAAAGTTCTTTTTCAAATATGTGCTTTCCATCCTGTTGGGCGTGGTTTTGGTCTGGCTCGCGTTTCGAAATGAAGATTGGGCTGGATTTGGTGAGCGTTTAAAGCAAGTCGATCTGAAACTCACGATTGGTTACGTGATTGTGTTCGCGATTTCGCACGTGTTGCGCATTATGCGTTGGGGTGCGTTGGTTCGAGCACTGGGACCGCTTTCTTGGAAGAGCGTTTTTTCTGCAGGTTCGGTGGGTTACATGTGTATCAGTGTCTTCCCGCTGCGCCTGGGTGAATTCGTGCGGCCGTATTTGGTGCGCGGAGAAGCGGGCATTACGGCATCGGGTGCGCTTGCCACTGTGGTGGTTGAACGTGTGATTGATGGTTTGTTGTTTGTTGCGCTTTTCTTTGTGTTTTTGGGCATGTTGCCCGCGCTTCCTGCAGATCAGCCAAATCACACCATTGTAGATGCAGTTCGTTTGAGTGCGTATTTGGCAGGTGTTGTTTTTGGTGTGGCTCTGCTTGTTCTGATCGCTGCGAATCGTAAACCGGAATGGACGCTCAATTTCTTAAAGCGCATCGGTTATCACATCCATAAAGGCTTGACAGATAAGGCGTTAGGCCTGCTTGCTTCGTTTTTAGAAGGTCTAAAAGTTTTGCCCGACAAACGGCGGTTGGGCGCTTTTATGA
>JAZUEA010000308.1:0-6013 GCA_045639945.1 Myxococcota bacterium | reverse complement strand
CGCGTTTGGAGCGCGAACTTAAAGTCGTGGTGAGCATGGGCTTCCCGGGCTACTTCCTCATCGTTCAGGACTTCATCAACTGGGCGAAGGATCACCACATTCCCGTTGGCCCTGGCCGTGGTTCTGGTGCCGGTTCGCTGGTTGCGTACTCGTTACGCATCACGGATTTGGATCCGATTCCGTACAATTTGCTGTTCGAGCGTTTCTTGAACCCCGAACGTATTTCGATGCCCGACTTCGACGTGGACTTCTGCATGAACCGTCGAACCGAGGTTATCGACTACGTGAGCCGCAAATACGGCAAAGATCACGTGGGCCAGATCGCAACGTTCGGCAGCTTAAAAGCGCGTGGCGTCATCAAAGACGTGGGCCGTGTTTTGGGCATGAGCTTCCAAGACACCGATAAGCTTGCGAAATTGGTGCCGGAAGGTCCGAAAGTCACGCTCGATTTGGCGCTGGAGCAAGAACCGCGACTGCGCGCCATTTACGATGAAGACGAAAAAGTTAAAGAGCTCATCGATTACGCTCGCACGCTTGAAGGCTTGTTGAAATCGCCTGGCATGCACGCCGCCGGCGTGGTGATTGGTCAGCAAAGCCTCGAAAATTATTGTCCTTTGTGGGTTGGTAAGAGCGGCGAACTCGTTACGCAGTACGCCAAAGAAGAAGTTGAAGACGTTGGTCTCGTAAAGTTCGACTTCTTGGGATTGAAAACGCTCACCGTTATTGACGACGCCGTGCAGCTTATCAACCGCCACTTACCGCCGGATAAGCAGGTCAATTTGGCCAAGCTTTCCATGGACGACCCTGAGGTTTACGGCCTCATTTCGCGCGGTGACACCGAAGGCGTGTTCCAGCTCGAATCGAGCGGCTTCCAAGAATTGTTGCGCAAGCTCAAGCCCGATATTTTCGAGGATATCATCGCTGCCGTCGCGCTTTACCGTCCGGGCCCGCTCGATTCCGGCATGTTGGACGACTTCATCGCCTGCAAGCACGGTCGTCAGGAAATTCGCTATCCGCATCCGTGCTTGGAACCCATCCTGTCCGAAACCTACGGCATGATCGTGTACCAAGAGCAGGTCATGCAGATTTCGCAGGTCATGGCCGGCTACTCGCTGGGTGGCGCGGACCTTCTTCGCCGTGCAATGGGTAAGAAGAAGGTCGAAGTCATGGAGAAGCAGCGTGCGGTTTTCGAAGCGGGTGCCAAAGAAAAGGGGATTGATCCTCAAATCGCGGCGGACGTGTTCGAATTGATGTCGAAGTTCGCGGCGTACGGCTTCAACAAATCGCACTCGGCTGCTTACGCGCTGCTCACGTACCAAACGGCGTGGCTCAAGCACTATCACAAAGCGGAATTTATGGCCGCGCTGCTGACGTGCGACAAAGACTGCGCCGATAAACTCACGAAGGGTATTCGCAACGCGCGCAACATTGGCATCAAGGTTTTGCCGCCGTCGGTGAACCAGTCGTTGGCCGATTTCGATGTGGTGAATGGCAACATCTTGTTCGGCATGGCCGGCGTAAAAGGCGTGGGTCTCTGCGCAGTTGAAGCGATTGTCGAAGCGAGACAAAGTGGACCGTTCACGACGTTCTTCGATTTTTGCGAGCGCGTCGACTTAAAACGCGTCAACAAGAAAACCATCGATTCATTAATAAAAGCAGGTGCTTTCGACGAATTCGGTCATCCGCGCGCTCGACTTTGTGCGGGCATTGACTTTGCCGTGGAGCACGCCGCGCAAAGCCAGCGTGACCGCGAATCCGGCCAAGCTTCGCTGTTCTCGCTGTTTGATTCCTCGGCAAGTACCGAAACCAACTTCCCGCCGGAAATTCTCGAAATTCCTGAGTGGCCGCAGCCGGTTTGCCTCGCCAACGAAAAAGGCTCGCTCGGATTCTACGTTTCAGGTCACCCGCTGGATCGCTTTGGCGAGCAAATTGAGCGGTTTTCCAACTGCACAGTTGAAGGCCTGGAAGATAAAGCGCAGGGCGATTTGGTGTTGCTCGCGGGCATTCAAACTTCGGCGCGTATCATTCCGCTTAAGAGTGGCAAAGGTCGTTTCGGCATTTTCCGTTTTGAAGACATGACGGGCGAAACCGAAATCACGGCAATGGGCGAGGAGTTAGACACCTACGAAGAACTTTTGTGCTCCGACGAACCGCTTTTGGTCACCGGCACGGTTCAGCGTAAAGAAGAAGAGGAAAAGACAATTATTTCGGTGCGTTTGGGCCGTGGCCGTCGCTGGCAACGTGGTCGTGATCACCAACCGGAACCTGCGAGTGATGAGCCGTTGGTCGTTTCGCTCAGCCATCTGTTGGCTACGCGGAGTCGCGGCGTGTCGGTAACGGTCAAATCAGAGCTTGTCACCGAAGCAAGGCTCGTCGCATTGCGCGATGTTTTAACGCAACATGCTGGAAATACTGCGGTTTCTCTCACCATTCACACGGATGACGATTGTGACGTGGCGATGTCATTGCCGCAGTATCGTGTAGCAGCGAGCGATGATTTGCGGTTTGCGATTGATCGCGTCTTCGGAGGCGAGTGTGAACAGCGAATCTTCTAAAAAATCAGCAAGTTTCGATGCTTGTGAGCTGTGCGCCGAGCTCTGTTCGATACGCAGTGAAACCGGTGACGAAAAAGCCATTGCCGATTTTATCGAGTTGCATCTGGATTCGCGCTGGGCATGTGAACGGTTGGGTGACAATCTTTGGACTCACCCGAAATTAAACGACAATCGGCCTAAAATTATGCTTTTGGGGCATTTGGATACAGTGCCCAGTTCTGGCAGCGATTTGGTGCCGCGCATCGAAAATGGTCGACTGTACGGTTTGGGAGCGAGCGACATGAAAGCCGGTTTGGCGGTCATGATGGCGCTTTTGGCGACGCTCGACCCGGACGAATTGCCGGTGCGGTTAGAGTGCATTTTTTACACGCGCGAGGAAGGCCCGTTTCTCGAAAATGGGCTCAATGATCTCGAAGCGCGTTTGCGTAACTCTCCGCCAGCATTAGCGATTTTTTTGGAGCCGACCGACAACATGGCACAGCTTGGCTGCTTGGGCACGCTTCATGCGGAACTCACGTTTGAAGGTCGCGCCGCGCACAGTGCCAAACCCTGGTTGGTGGACAATGCGCTCTATCAAATGGCTCCGATTCTTCAAGCATTGAGCGAACTTACGCCAACCGACATTGAGTGCGAGGGATTTCTTTACCGCGAAACGTACGCAGCAACGATTTGTCGCGGTGGCGAAAAGCGAAACGTGATTCCTGCCCACGCGATGTTGAATCTGAATCACCGATTTGCGCCGTCTACGTCGCTCGCGCAGGCTCAAGAAGATGTTCGCGCGTTGGTTCAAAAATTTGCGCCGACTGCAAAAATCCATTTTCCCGATCTTTGTCCGTCGGCTTGGCCGCAGCGACATCACCCGCTTGTCTCTCAACTAATTGAAATGCTTGATCTTTCTGTTGAAGCATTTCAGGCGTGGACAGATGTTGCTCGACTTGCGGCGCTTCAAATTCCAGCGCTCAGCTTCGGCCCTGGCTCACTTTCGCAAGCGCATCAAAAAGGTGAGTTTGTGGAATTGCTGTCGATTTCAAAATCACTCGCAGGTCTTCAAATGTTTTTGAAGAATGTAAAATTCTGAGTGATTTTCGTAGACTTCAGCTCTTTGGGTGCGCGCTCAAAACCTTTTTCAGTTTGATTGCCAGCGAAACTTGACCTTCCAACTTTAGGCGTCGCTTCAAAATTAATTTGGACGCTGAGATTTCGCCGTTCACAAAGCGCATCAAATCTTCGTCGGACAGCGAAAAAGTGCATTGCGCCTGTGGATCCACACCTTTGCGAACCTGGCGAGAAATTAAATCGATTGTCCAGTCTCCGCCGTTTTCGCCCTGAACACGAAATTGATAAATCGCGTTTAATTCTCGAGTTTCTTCAAGATATTCGGGACGTTGCAGCTTTTGAGAAATGTGCTGTTCAAACAGTTCTTGAGGCGTTGTGGCGTTCATCGCGGCGCAAAGTATGAGAGCAGACTTTTGATTTCAAGCGAGATGAAGACTTGACGTCTAAGATTTACTGCGATATACACGCGCCCGTGCCCGGATGGCGAAATAGGTATACGCAGAAGACTTAAAATCTTCCGCCGAGAGGCTTGTGGGTTCGACCCCCACTCCGGGTACACCTTCTCCCCCGACTTCTTCGATTTCCCCTCAAATTTTTCAAACTCAGATTTAACGCAATTCGTGTACCCAGCTTTCGAATAACTTTTGCAAGTTCGTACTGAAACTGCTGCGTGCTGGCAATTTGAATGCGCGGTCGTTTACGAAGCTGCTTCTGAAATACGTGTAATATTCGGCCTATTTGAACTGTGAATTCGAGAATTTAGATTTGAGTTTGGGCAGCTGCGTTCGTAATTGTTGCCGTTTTCGGTGCAGGAATTTTGAGCTCGCGTGCGGATGCCGTTTATTTCTCCGTTTTATTTACACGGCTCGCTCACGGATGTTTGCTTTGGCTTTTTGATGATTCGCCTGCGTCGGCTTGGTCGCAGAGGCATGCACCAAAAGTCTCGTTGGAACCGCAGATTCTAACACCTCGGCCGCACTCTGAAACGCACGGCATCGTTTCGCCTTTGGTGCAAAGTGGCGTGTCATCGATACAACCGGAACATACGAGAATCATTACGAAAAAGTAGCAAAAAGCAGGTGCGTGAAACATGAAGCTCCTTTCACAAACCGCGCCATCATATCACAGCAAATCGCACAAAAAGAGAGGTCGCAGTTTCACGCGCTTTCTCGTTGCGAGGTGTGCTAAAGTGAGTTTTTGTGAGGTGTTGAGTTGACAGATCCAAGCCATAAAACACTGCGAAGTTTCTACTGTCGCGATTATCTTTGGGAACTTTACGAAGTTATTGCGCGCGACCTCGGTTGCTCAACGGATTATTTGATCAACGAAGCGCTGAGGCATTACGCACGAAGCTGCAACTACAGCATTGCCGTGCCGTTGGAAGGTGAAGCGCCGGTGCTCATGAAGGGAACGGTGCCCGCCAACGCAACGCCATTGCCGCAACATCGACCGCCGCCACTGCCGCCGCGCCGTCAAGATGCGCAGTCGTTGGTTTCGGCGCCGATTGACTATCAAACAAAAAATCCTCAACAAAATCCGCCGATTGCAAATCCTGCATCAGCGCCCATGCGCACGATTCCAGCGGTGACGCGTCCGGTTTTGTTTTTTGAGCTCAACGGTCAGCGTGTCAAAATTGACCAAAATCTGTTTGTGATTGGTCGCGGTTCTGATGCGGATTTTACGATTCGCGACAGCAATATTTCTCGCAAACATTGCCAGGTCATTTGGCGCGAAGGTTCCTATTTTATTCAGGATTTGGGTTCAACCAACGGCATTGAGTTTGCCGGTGTCCGTGTGCCTGAGCGCCGAATTTTCGAAGGCGACGTTTACGCGCTGTGTGATTATCACTTGAGATTTACCTACGTGAATTAAGCGAGAAACGCATGAATTACGAGGTCTTTCCCGCTGAAAGCCTGCTTGGCCATCGGATTTTCACTTCTGCTGAAATTCAGCGCGCCAGGGAGCTTGCTGTTTCAAAATTTGGAATTCCCATTTCTGCAACGGCTGAGGTCGCAGGTTTTCACATTGCTCGCGTGGCGTTGCAGATATTGCGCGAAATTAAAACGGAAAAACCTCGAGTTGGTGTGATTTGCGGCAGCGGAATCACCGGCGCGCAAGGCTTTGTCGTTGCACGTTTTTTGGCGAGTGCCGGCGTTGATGTGGAAGTCATTGCGAGCCATCCTTGTTCTGATGTGGCTCAAAATTGCATGCAAACGCTGCTTTTCATGGACATTGCGTGTGTTGAGCTTGAAGACCGCGAATCCATCGTTTCTCTACCAAGGCCGGGATACTACGATCTGTTGGTGGATGCGCTCTCCGGTGTGACTTCTTGCAGGCCGCTTTCGGGCGTGCAGCTTGAAACGATTGCCTGGATTAATGGTCACGGCGCCAAAGTGTTGAGC
>JAZUEA010000307.1:0-3536 GCA_045639945.1 Myxococcota bacterium | reverse complement strand
TGCGCGCTTTGATGCGGTCCAATAAGCGGAAAATCCGGCTTGTTGTCACAGGATCGAGGCCAGCGGTTGGGTCGTCGCAGAGCATGATGCACGGTTCGTGAATCGTTGCGCGTGCGAGTGAAACGCGTTTTTGCATGCCGCCGGATAAATCTTTTGGATACAAGTGTTCTGTATTTGGTAATTCAACATCCGCCAAGCGTTCGTGGACTCGGCTTTCAATTTCGGATTCATCAACACCACGTCGCCGCAGGGGATAGGCGATGTTGTCGAAAATCGTTTTGTCGTCAAAAAGTGCGTTTTGCTGAAAAATCATCCCGATTTGTGAACGGATTTCTCGCAAATCATATTCTGGTGTTTGTGTGACGACTGTTTCATCCACTCGGATCGTGCCGGATTTTGGAACGAATAAACCGCAAATCGCCTTTAAAATTAATGATTTGCCAGAACCGCCAGAACCACACAGTGCCAGAGTTTCGCCAGCGTAGACGTTGAACGAAATGTCGTGCAAAACCGGCACATCAAAGCTGTGCGAAAGATGATGTATTTCAATCAGCGGCGTCATTTGCAGCGTTCAAGCGGTCGATCTTCTGAGTTGAGCTTAAGCAATGCGCGCTCATGTTTTTGGGCTGCCTTGGGTTGCTTAAGTGGCCCACTGGTCAAGCAAAACGCCAACGTCTCAACTTTTTTATAAAGCACGCTTCGCTCACTTCCGAATCCGAATACACCGCCCAAATCGCCGAATCGCTTTAAAAATTCGAGTGCGTTTTCGTAAGCTTCTTGGTTGCGTCCCAACTGACTCAATTCGTTTGCGAGCATCCAAAAAGCATCATCGGTAAATGGCCCATCGCGCTTTGATAGCTTTTTGAGAATTTGAAGGCGCTCTTCACCCGAAGCAGCCTTGGCTTGTTCGTAAAGTGCAAAATCTCCGCAACGCTTTGATTTCTTTGCAATTTCTTTAAGCCAATCGCTGTATTGTGCGCAGTCTTTCAATTTTTGCAAAGCGAGTTCAGCTGCCGGCTCTTCGCAATATTTTTCAATAATTTCGAAATGTTGCTCACATGTTGAGGCAAATTTGAGTGCAACAAAAGAAGCCTCGAGAGGAGAACCGATTGCGAGGATTTTTTCGTAAACCGGCGTTGCATCTTGGCCGAGCGCTTCGAGAATTTCAGATTCAATTTGATAAATGGCTACGCGATCTGCTGAAGAATTCGCTCGTTTTTCCGCGTAGTTAAGAATGAGTAATGCCGTTTTGTAGTCTTTTTCTGATTCGGCTTGAGTGGCAGCCTCAATGGCCAGCGAATCGGAGTGAAAAGTCGAGCCACAGCCCATTAAACAAAAAATGAGCAGCAAAAATAGACTCAACATAAATTAAAATGCTGAATAAAATTGTGAGGTTATGTCAGAAGCCGATTGCAAAAGAGACTTCGGGGTACCAGAGGTAGCATTCGTCGTAGACGGCTTTGTCGCAGTCCATGATGCTTTCAATTGCTAAGCCAGCGCCGATTGTACCTGAACCGGTGTTGTACAAAATGCCGCCGCGACCTCCAAAAGAGCTCGAGTTCGGCAGGTCGTAGTTCTGACCGTTAACTTTAACATCTCCAATAAAATTGTACTTGTAGAAGGCTCCTAAGTACGGCGTGACCTTTTTAATTTGGTGAACCACGTAGCGAAGGCCGGGGGTGAGGGTAAAGGTCGTCGGATCGTTGAAGAAGTAGCCTTGCAAGCCTGCGGAGAATTCAAGTCCGTCGAGCAGGAAGTAGCCCAAGTTGCCGCCGATTACGAGCTGCGTGTTGCCAAAGTTGTTTACCGTGCCGCCGGCCAGGCTGAACGTCATGTAGCCTTGCTCGTAAGGCTGTGGTTTGCGCTTGGCTTTAGGAGCGGATTTCTGCTGAGAGCTTTTCTTGGATGTTTGCTGGCTGGAGTTGCGATTCTTTTTAACGGCCTTTTTCGCTCGTTTTTTGGCGTTTTGAGTGCCGTTTGAGCGCGCTGCAACAGCGGTGTCTGGAGAGAGTGTTGGAAGCGCAAAGCCACACAAGGCAATGATTTGAAATGCCAGCTTGCTAAAAGATGAAAGTCGCATGGGGGCTCCTGCAAAGTTCAAAAAAGGCCCAAATGATAGCCGCTTTATACGTTTATTAAAATCGACTTATTCTAATTAATAGTTATTTAAGATTATCTGTTTTGGGCGAGTGCTTTACAGAATGGGCGAGTGCGCGTTACAAGGCGCACATGATTACGCTCCAAAACGTCACGAAACGCTATCCGAACGCAGCAGAAGGCGAATACGCCCTGCGCGACATTAATATCCACATCGAAAAAGGCGAGCTCTGCGCCATTGTTGGCACGTCTGGTTCAGGTAAAACAACGCTTCTGAACCTGATGGGCGGCTTGGACCGTGGCTACACGGGAATGGTCCAAGTGGCCGGCCAAGAATTGAGCCGCTTGTCTGATCGCGCATTGTCAGATTTTCGAAATCGAAAAATCGGCTTTGTTTTTCAGCACTTCAGCTTGCTTGATTACTGTACCGCACTTGAAAATGTGGTGTTGCCAGCCAACTTCATTCGCGTTCCGTTTCCGAATCCGCGTGAAGCGGCGAAGCGCGCGCTCGAAGCGGTGGGCTTGAGCCACAAAATGAATCACTACCCCAATAATTTGTCGGGTGGTCAAAAACAGCGTGTCGCGATTGCGCGTGCACTGTTGTTCAAGCCGGAATTGCTTTTGTGCGATGAACCAACCGGAAGCTTGGACTCCACGACTGGTCAGCAAATTATTGATATCTTTAAAGATTTGAACACTCAGGGCTACACCGTTGTCATCATCACGCACGAAGCTCGCGTTTCTACGGCGGCGCGTCGTGTGATTCGCATTGAAGACGGTCGTTTGGTCGAGGAGGGCGCCGCATGAAACTCGCGTCACTCTGCAAGATGGTGTGGCAGAACGTCCGCCGCTCCAAGAAGAACTTGGTGATGAGCTCTATCGGCATCATCGTCGGTATCTCCACTTTTGTGTTCTTCATCGGTTTGGGCGAAGGCATTAAAAATGTCGTTTTGGGCCGCATCTTCATCGTCGACCAAGTCGAGGTGGTACAAAAGAAATTCGACACCGGTGTGACAAATGGCGAGTCGCTATTCGGTCTTGGAACGCGCTCCCTGGACAATTCCGTAGTCGATTCTCTCAAAAAAATTGAAGGTGTGCGCGCGGTTTATCCCAAAATGAAGTTTACGTTCCCCACGCGTGGTTCGGGAGGCGCAGAACTTTTTGGCCGCGACATCGGCACCGAAATGATCCCCGACGGTATTGATCCTGAGTTGGTGGCAGGTGAATTGCCGGAAAATGCGGAGTTTGTTGATTACGAGCAGCCGCGTGCTTGCAAAGAAAACAGCGAGTGTCCTGACGGCAGCGTTTGTATGAACGAACTTTGCGAAAAGCAAACCTGCGAATATACAGAGGAAACTCGGCTTTCAAGCTGTCCTGGCGTGAGCTACTGTGCGGAAGACACCGGCCGCTGTGAAATGCCGATTCCGGTGCTCGTTTCT
>JAZUEA010000306.1:0-3195 GCA_045639945.1 Myxococcota bacterium | reverse complement strand
CCGCAGGCCTACCGCACGCCGCAACAAATTGCTGCTCAAAAAGCCGCTAAAGCCAAAGCTGAGGCTGCTGCCAAAGCCAGAGCCAAAGCAGAATCAGCAGAGAAACCTGCGGCAGTTGATAAAATTTTGGCGAAACCTTCTGAAAAAATTGAAAAAACAGAGGTTAAATCTGCTTCGGATGCGGCTTCAGAGGTGGTTGTTGATGAAGCTGCAGTAAAGCGGAACGTCGCGGATTTTATTAAAAAAGCGGAAAAACTCCGCGCGTTTATTGAGGCAGATAAAGAGCTCGAAAAACAGCTTGAGTCGTTCCAAAAAACGTCACTGTTTAAGCCATTCGACGTTTATCTCTCGCCGTGCGACACGCATTCTCGTGCGCGGGTTTATCACCGCCATGATGACTCGCTGAAAGATGCTTTGCTGGCTGCTCAAAAAGCTGCTCAACGCAACGTAAAACAGAATGAAATCAAATGGATTCGAATTGACGTTGTCGTTGAATGCGAGGTTTTGACCTACAAAGAATTCCAAAAACGTCTTCACAAAGTTCGCAAATTTGGTGTGCACAAAGGCGTGTCTTTTGATGCGCGATTTGAGGCGTCAACGATCGCGGAATTCTTGAATGCGAAAGAGTTCATCAATTACAGCAAGCACGAATTCGACTTAAAGCGGCTGCAGAAATACTTTGTGGTTCACAAGGTTGAGCATATTCCGGACCAGCTCGTTTTTTTCACCACGCAAGGCTACATCCTCGACGAAACCGGTTGCCACCGACTTTATCAGGACGAAAGAAACCATGGTCGACGCGAATTGAGCGTGATGACCAAAGAACGTTTGCGCGAGTTACTCGACTCGTCTGCGCGTTATTTGTGCAGTATCGTGAAGGAAGGCGGGCGCTTCGATTACGGCGTTCGGGCAGGCGACGATTTCCACTTTACAACTTACAATATCTTACGGCACACCGGCACGATCTGGGCGCTGCTCATGCAGTACCAGATCTCAAAAGACCCGGATTTAGTTGAGAAAATCGAGTCGACGATCAACTACATGATGCAGAGCATTGTGTGGCGTGATGAGCAAACCGCCTACTTGATTGAGCAGAAGTCGAATGAGATCAAATTAGGCGGCAATGCAATTGCTATCATTGCACTTTCTCTGTACGGCGAGGCGTTTTCAAACGATCGATTTGTGCCGCTTTTGACTGCGTTGGCGCGTGGCATTTTGTCGATGCAACGTGAAAACGGCGGCTATTTCCACATCATGGATCCGCAGACGTTTACGGAACGCGAAGCGTATCGCATTGTTTACTATGACGGTGAAGCGACGTATGCGTTGGCTGTGATGTATGGCATTTCCCGCATTCCGGAATTCTTGCAAGGCGCGATCAATGCCATCGATTTTATGATTGAAAATGACTACGCGCAGTACCGCGATCACTGGGTTGCGTACGCGGTCAACGAAGTCACAAAACATCGACCAATTCCGCGTTTTCTGAATTTTGGCCTGTACAATGCCGACGTCAATCTAGAAGTCATTTACCAACAAGACACCTTGTATCAAGTTTATTTGGAAGTCTTGATGGCGACGTTCCAGATTTATGAACGCGCCAAAGAATTGGGCACAGCGTCTTATCTTCAAAAATTCCGTTTTCCTGAGTTCTTGTGCACCATCTACAAACGCGTACATCACCATTTAAACGGCTACTTTGCGCCAGAACTCGCGATGTTTATGGCGAAACCTGAAATGTGTTTGGGCGCGTTCTTTGTGAAGCAAGATTACTTCCGTATCCGCATCGACGACGTCCAGCACTTTATTGGTGGCTACTACCAGGTTTATCGGAACTTCGAAAAACTCGAGGCCTACCGAGAAAAATACTGGGACGAAAAGAGTCCAGAGCGCCTGTATCTTAAACCTATTCGCGGCTGGACAATCTAACTCACTAAAAATAAACAGATTTTCGAAAAATTGCGTCTTCGCGAGACCTCGTCATTGTTACATTTGAAACGGAACTAAAATTGACAGGCTGCGCAAGTCTGAACTAGGACTGTCGCTCTATTGCGTGCGCAAGGAACTGCGTTGAAGTCGCTGATCGAGAGTCTTGGGCGGTATGCCATTGAGCTGATTGAAGGAGTTGGCAAATTTGCCTTGCTCTTTTTCGAAACGCTGATGTGGATTTTCCGCCCGCCGTACCGCATCAAAGTGCTGTTGAACGCCATGGAGTTTGTGGGCGTTGGTAGCTTGTTCATTGTGGCGTTGACCGGCGTGTTCACGGGCGCGGTTTTCACGCTGCAAAGTGCGGTGGCGTTTCGCATGTTCAACGCAGAAAGCATGGTCGGTATGACGGTGGCGATTTCGCTGTCGCGCGAGCTTTCGCCTGTGTTGACGGGATTGATGGTCACTGGTCGTGCAGGCTCTGGCATTGCGACAGAGCTTGGCACCATGCGCGTGACTGAGCAGATCGATGCAATGGCCACAATGGCGGTGAATCCGGTGCAATACCTTGTGGTGCCGCGATTTATCGCTGGTGTGATTATGGTGCCGGCACTTTGCGTGTTGTTTACGCTCATCGGCATGGTTGGCTCCTATGTGGTCGGCGTCATGATGCTCGGCATTGACGAAGGTTCATTTTTGACCAACGTCTACTGGCTCATCGATCCCATCGATATTTATTCAGGTTTAATTAAGGCGGCGTTCTTTGGCGGCTTGATCGCGATGATCGGTTGTTACAAAGGATTTTACGCATCTGGTGGCGCTCGTGGCGTGGGTATTGCGACCACTCAATCGGTGGTGGCTTCGAGCGTTCTCATTTTGGTCGCTGACTACTTCCTCACTGCGATGATTTTCTGATGAAATCATTCATTACGCCCTTCAGTGTTGGTCTTGTTGTTCTGGGCGCGCTTGTCGCGGCAATCTGGATGTTTGGTGTGGTTTCGGAGGGCATCGGCGACGATCCCAACGGCTATCACGTTTACGCGTACTTCAAAGACGCGGGCGGCATGACCGAGAAATCCAAAGTGGTCATTGCCGGCATCAATGTGGGCCAAATCGACCACATCGAGCTCGAAGGCGTGCAGGCCAAAGTTTGGCTTTTTGTGAATGTGCCGCTCACGTCAGACGCGCGCATCGCCAAGCGTTCATCGGGCATTTTGGGCGATTACTATTTGCAGCTCACGCCGGGCTACACAGGTACTGCGCTCAAGG
>JAZUEA010000305.1:0-1723 GCA_045639945.1 Myxococcota bacterium | reverse complement strand
GCCGCAACGCCAGTGGGCATGCTGATTCTGGCAATGCTCACTTGGCCGCTTTTGCGAAAAATCGAATCAGGCAGAACGCTTCGCCGCATCATCACAGACGTTTTGCTCGCTGCCACAACGATTTGTGCGCTCTACGCTGGTTTTGGAAATATTTGGTCGGCGCTCGCCAAAAACGTCACAATGGGGCCGGTTTTATTAGGGATTTTTCTGCTCTTCGGCCTTTTGCTTGGCCTCTTTTTGGCTCACAAACTCGTCGCGCGCTTCACTGCTCGATCCACAATTGCACTGGCAACGCTCTGGCTTGCACTCACCGTTGCTGGAATTTTGACCACAGAATTCAATCCAGCCGCACGTCAAGCTCTTCAGGCGCAATCCGGCGGCACCAACTTGCTCATTACGCTCGGACAGTTTTTGTCAGACCACGACGGCGACGGATACGGCCGAATCTTTGGCGAATCAGACTGCAACGACCAAAATCCGTTCATTCATCCATTTGCGCTCGACCGTCCCGGCAATGGCATTGATGAAGATTGCTTTGAAGGCGATGCGAAATTCTCGGAACTTCGCAAAATTGTTCAACAATCCGGCGAAAGTTCCGACCCAAAGAATCTCAATTTTCTCATCATTTTGATCGACGCCATGCGCGCAGATCACACATCGCTTTGCGGCGGCAAAAACAAAAACACCAAAAATATTGAGAAGTTAGCACAAAGCGGAATGACGTTCTGTCGCGCTTACACACCGGCTGGTGCAACAAACCACGCGATTCCTGCCATTTTCACCGGGTGCAATTACAGCGATTTAGACATGGATGTTTTGGGACGCGTTCCTAAGCTATCTGACCAAATTCCAACGCTTTTTACGCAACTTCACGATGCTGGCTGGCGCACCGAAGCGCACTTGCCCGCGCAGATGACTCAAAGCATGTGGCACGGTTTTGAGCGCGGCTTTGATTTGTATCAAGGCTACCCCAATGCGCGAATTCGCCAGCTTTCCGAACCTGCGATCACGCCAATGGTTCGTTCACGACTGCGCCAACTTGCCCGAGAACAAAGAGAAAATGGTGCACCGCCGTTTGCAATGTTTGTGCACTACTTAGAACCACACGAACCGTATTTGCCGAACGCCGAATTCAACTTTGGTCGCCATCCACAAGATCTCTACGACAGCGAAATCGCATCCGCCGACGTGGGCGTGGGCTCACTCATGCAGGCTTTACAGACTGAAAACCTCAATCAAAACACGGTAGTTGTCGTTTTTGGAGATCACGGCGAAGCCTTCAATGAGCACGGCAGGCGCTACCACAACAAACAACTTTTCGACGAGTCAATTCGCGTACCGCTTGTCATTCACGTGCCCAACCAAAAAGCCAAGCGCGTGGATTCGCCTGTTGCACTCAAAAATTTGTCGGCCACACTCTTAAAACTTGCAAATGTGCCACCGCTCAACACGTGCGACGACGAGAGTTTAACCGCCAAAACTCAAAAACCGATCATTGTGGAATCGATTCAAGATGCACTCAATCCGCGAAAGCGACACGTGGCGATGATCGATTGGCCTTACAAGGCAATTTTGAACATCACCGACTCTGTGGAATCGCTTTACAACTTGGAAGACGATCCGATGGAACGTCGCGAATTGCGTTTTTTGGAGCAGTCTCGATTTGAGCCCATGGCAACCACGCTTCGCCGCAAACATGCCACCCAACTCACTCGCGATTTTG
>JAZUEA010000304.1:0-1891 GCA_045639945.1 Myxococcota bacterium | reverse complement strand
TTCTCAGCTCTTTCCACGTCGAGGTGGTAAGTCTCGTAGCTGACTGTCTTACCAAGGTTTGGTTGAGCCTTGACCCACATTGCGGGGTCGTCAACTTCCTTGATGTCGTCGAGTTTGTAGTAGAAGATCGACACGTGCGGGTTGTAGTATTCTCCACGAAGTATCTCCATCAGTTCCATTTTGATGGTATCGCCGCTACCGTTTCGGACAACACCTTCAGAGCTGATAGCGATGATCAAGTAGTCATCGAGTTTAGTCGCACCCTGTTCAATTGCACCGACAACGTCCTCTCGGATGTCACCGGACAACCATTCATCGACAGTTGAGACTTTAGGGCGAAGACCCTGAAGCTTGTCGATGTTCATCGGGCGAACTTCAAGCTTCGAACCCGTAAGGAAGTTTTCAATTCCCTTCTTGGTAGAAGCAAGCTTAACTCGATTGGCGCGAGAGCCCGTGGTGTTCTGTAGTGATCCCTCAGTGAGGAACTTAAACAGTGGCCCGCGAGATCTCGTGATCGCAGTACGGATCGGAGACATGACTTCGTCTGCCTGTTTCATGGTAGGTGCTGTCGTGATCTGATCCGAGGTAGAGGTGTCTACATTAAGGAAGTACGCCTGCAAACAAGAGGCATACATCGACTTAGCAGCACCTCGGGCGACGATAAGGTACTGCTTGTAGACCAATCGCTTCTTGACCCGTTTGGTGACGTAGTGTCCACCCTGACCGTCTGGTCGCGGCTCATAGACTTGACGCTCTACGAAGAAGTACCACCCGAAGATCTGTTCAGACCAAAGTTTGAACGTATCCAGGAGATGTAGATCGCTACCGTCAGTGAGAGTTAGCTCTTTCTCACAGTACTTGATGAAACCATTGATGGCGTCAGGATCGTAGTAGTAAGCAGGATCGGCGATGAGGGCATCAATGCGATTCATCTCCAGCGCGATTTCTTTACACACGGGTATGTTGCCGCGAAGTACTTCATCACGGAAGAGTCCGTAGGAAATTGGTGTTGCTGTGTTTGAAAGGCTCAACGCCGATCCTCCTTTCTATTACTTAAAATTCTTAGCGGCTTTTTTAATCTCGACTAGGCTCTTTACGAGATCTCCGCCATCCTTCATACCCTTGGTGATGTATGCTTCTGCAGACTCTTTGGCGACCTTAGCCACCATAGCCTGTACAGCTTTCTTTCCAGGCGAAGGTACTGGTGTTGCAAGCTTGATGAACTCCTGCTCCAGTTTCATACGAGTAATTGCGCTCTTGAGTTCTTCGTTACTCAACGCCTTGACGGTAAGTTTCGGAGAAGACTTCGAGCTTCCGCCACCGCTCTTACGCTTTCCCCAGCGCATACCGGGAACGCCGTAATGCATTAGGTCTTTTCGGGGATCGTCTGTGGGATCGATCCCCAAGACTGTGAACATTTCTTGCATTTCATTGTCAGCCATGGTCCTCCTTCCTAGATAGTTTCAACTGGCACTACTACCACGATCGGTAGGACTGGTTTGAGCGTATTCGCGCTAACGCTAAGACGCCACTCTTGTTCCTTGATCTGGCTCTCCATTGCTGCAATAGCGAAGGAGGTAGATGGCGGGTCGAAGATGAGACGTACTTTAAGGTAAACGAGAGTCTTGATGTTATGCAGGGGTAATCCACCATCAAAGAAGTCGGACCACTTCGAAGATGCGTCGGTGATAAAGAACCCTCCAGGTGGCGAGATGCCAATCTGGTCGAGGTTCGAGAACACTGAGTTAATGTGGATAATCAAGTCCTGATCGAAAGCGTCATAGTCTTCCGGCAGGCCCAGCATCTTCTTGATTGTTTTAAGGATGCTGTCATCCATGGCCTACTCCTAAACTTAGGATTGAAAGGAAGAACACAATGATGTGTATGTACG
>JAZUEA010000303.1:0-7929 GCA_045639945.1 Myxococcota bacterium | reverse complement strand
TCTTGTCTTCCTAAGCCCGCTTGGCCTCCGACTTCTTTGCCTTCGCCACTTTCCAAGCAGGCATCAATGTCGACGACATCGCCGAAAGAAATCCTGAAAGAAGAGAACTCTTCGAAATCTAAAGGGATTTTGCTTGTTGATAACGATCCCGAACAGGCTTTCTTTGCGCGAGTCACCTTGGAGCGTGTGGGGTATCGCGTATGGGCGGCTGAAAGTGTTGAGTCTGCGGCGGATCTTCTCGAAAAAAATGTGTCGGGCATTGGCATTGTTTTGCTGATGGAAAATGTGCCCATGTACGACATGCTCATTCAATTGTTGGAGCTGAGTTATCCGCACAAAGTGGTGATTCTTGGAGCCAGCTCAAATGCTGCTGTGCCTGCAAATATTACTGCTTTGTTAGAAATGCCGGTTGACGTCTTGCAGCTACCAGCGCAGATTGAACGCATTCTCAATCGCTGAGAATCAATTCTTCTGGACTCAAATTTTGATTTGGCTCCCGGTTCTGGCCCCGAGCGCTCGGAGTCTTTATGTCGAATTTTATTAGCCGCTTTTTCTCGCCTGCGCCGCACATTGCACGCTTGCCGGATGACGAAGTTAAACGCCGTTATCCCTGGTACCGCTGGCGTGTTATGGAGTCGACATTCATCGGCTACGGCACGTTTTATTTGGTGCGCAATAACTTTTCGATCGTTTCCAAAGATCTCGAAGGAGTGTTGCATTACACCAAAGCTGACATCGGTAACATTTTAGCCATCACCGCGATTACTTACGGTGTGGGCAAGTTTTTCATGGGCGCGCTCTCGGATCGCAGCAATCCGCGCAAGTTCATGGCTGCTGGACTTTTATTAACAGCGCTTTGCAACTTTGCGTTCGGCTCAGTTCAGAGCTTGCCGATCCACATGGCGCTTTGGGGCTTGAATGGTTTGGCACAAGGCATGGGTTGGCCGCCGTGCGGTCGCTCAATGGGCCACTGGTTCAGCAAAAAAGAGCGGGGACTCACATTCAGCATTTGGAATACATCACACAACGTGGGTGGCGGTGTGGCCGGTGTGCTCGCCGCTTTCGGCGTCACTCACTTTGGTGGTTGGGAATGGGCTTTCTTCTTTCCCGGAATTGTCTCTTTAATTGCGGCTGTTTACGTTTTCTTCCGACTGCAAGATACGCCGCAATCTGTCGGCTTGCCGCCGATTGAAGAGTACAAAAACGACTATTCGCAAACTGACGGCGTGCGTGAAATTTCAGACGAAGAAGAGCTCGGCTGGAAAGCCCTTTTCATCGATCACGTTCTCAAGAATCCGGCCGTTTGGATTTTGGCTTTCGCCAATTTCTTCGCTTACATCGCACGTTACGCCATGTTGGACTGGGGGCCGATGTATCTGCGCGAAATGAAAGGCGCGGATGGCATGGGCAGCGGCTTTGCGGTGATGGCGCTTGAATTTGGTGGCATTCCATCGACCATTTTCTTGGGATGGGTTTCCGACAAATTGGGCGGTCGCAGAGGCATGGTTGCTACGCTCTGTATGATTCCCATCATTGTTGCTTATCTTGTGATGACGATGACAGCGCCAGGCCACATGACTCTTGATGTATGTATGCTGATAGTCATTGGATTCTTTATCTATCCAGTTGTGAACTTTATTGTGATTATGGCTCTTGATACAACGTCTAAGAAAGCCATTGGTACTGCCGCCGGATTTATTGGACTTTTCGGCTATGTTGGCCGCATGGTTCAAGGCAAAGGCATTGGCTCTCTGCAGACTTACATTGAAAACCTCTACGACAAAGCCACCGGCTGGAATGTTGTTATCTACTCGGTTTTCGGTTGTGCCATCATCGCCATGGTTTGCCTTTTCTTCACCTGGCGCGGGTTAAAGCGCGTTCGTAACTGATTCCTTCTCCTGGATAATCCCTATGATTTCCATCCTGTGCGCGAGTGTTACGGCGATTTTCGCAGCACTTTACGATCTCGTTTGCTTTCTTTTTTTAAGTCAAACGCATGCTTTTTCCGTTTTTCGAACAGAAACTTGGGTTGCTGAATGGTCTTCGATTGCTGCTGTGTCTTTCTTAATCTGTGTTGTGTGGCAGCTTTCTGAAAAGTGTGAAAGAGCTCGGTTTTGGTTGCAGGTTGCACCGGTTTGGCTTGGTTTGGCTCTGGTTTATCATCTGGAATTTCGAGTTCACACGTATACAACCGCGTTTTTCTTAGTTATTTCAGGCTTGTTGCTTGCTCTGCCTTTTTTAAAGCTGCGCAGATTTCAGCTTCCGCTTCATGGTCTTGGTTTGTTGACGCTTGTGCTTCTCAATAGCTGGGACCAAATCTTCTTTCGTTTCGCAGGGTTACATATCGCCGGATTCCACTGGTGTCTCAGCTTTCTCATCATTTGTGAGTTGACCTGGTTTGTAAGACTGGCTCTTAAAAAGAGACTGCCGCAGACTCATTCTCTGCGCGTGGTAAGTTTGGTTTTGAGTGTCGTCTGTTGCGCTGGGCTTTGTTTGGTGAATGTGTCGCCGCTTACACGGGCTGCGGTTTTGCTCAATTTGAATTGTGGCCAGGTTGCGGGGCTGCTGTTTTCAAAAAGTGTGCTTGGTCGCTCGAATCCAAGCGTTCTGCCATTGCATGATTCTCCTTTAAATATCGAGAGTTACATTCAAAAGGTGCCTGTAAATTCAGCATCCGCTCAAGTTCAAAATGCGTGGATCATCATTGTAGACACACTGAAAGCAGAGGAACTCTGTAAATCTTCAGTTATTCCCGAGCGTTATCGCTCGCGGTTTTCGTGCGTTGAAAATGTAACTTCGGTTTCAAGTGGTACGGCATTCGCGATTCCGTCGCTCCTGCTTGGGCGTCACTCTTTTGAGGCATACGCTGAAGCGACGGATTGGTTCCAAGCGTTTCCTCAAAAAAAGCGGGCTTTGCCTGGAAAGCCGTTTCCTACTGCACAAGAAATCAATTCTGCAATTGCTGAAGAATTTCAGGGTGTTAGGAAAAATGAGCGAAACCTTTTCTACACACATTATTTAGATGTGCATTTACCGGGTTGGTTTCCTCCCTCGTTTTTTGCTGTAGGTCACGAGTGGTATCAGGCGCAGTATCAAGCGTCGCTGGAAAAGATGCAGCAGGGACTTCTTGAATTATTTCAATGGTTTGACAGCGAAAACATTTGGGAAAACACCGCTGTGGTTGTGACATCGGATCACGGCGAAGACATGTATGAAAAAGGTTATTACTCACATGCCTACACGCTCAGCCAAAATGTTCTGAAAGTCCCTGTTTTTATTGCGATTCCAGGAAAATCTGCAGAACAAGTGAAAGGTCCGCGCTTGTCTCTGGATATCGCTCCAACGCTCTCGAATTTATTAGGGATCTCCCGCTCTGACTTCGAAGGACGTTCGCTTTTTGAGCCGACCGATCCTGCGCGCTGCTTTTTCTCGACTTCGGTTTTGTCCAAAAAAGTCGCAGTTACCCGTGGTTCTCGCAAATTGGTGTTCGATTTTGAGCGACAAACACTGGAGTTATACGATTTGAGCGATAGGGCAGAGCTTGAGAATTTGGTCGAGGCAGAGCCGGAAGTGGCGGAAGAGATGGCGACCGCAATTGCGGCATTTGCGCAGGCGTATCGATTTACTGCGCAGACTCGCTAGCCTTGGGCTCTTCCTTGGGAACACGGTATTGGTCTAAAACCGTTAAAAACCAAGGCGTTACAGGAATCTCGCTGTGCAGTTTTTCGAGTGCTTCCTCGCCGGCCTTGGAGTAGCGACCCATTCGCTTTGCCAGGATGAGCTCATTCTTGAGGCTATGTTCCCAGCCCGCGAGTTCGGTCACTTGCACTTGGTAGCCGCAAGATTGCAGCGCCAACGTGCGCATTACGTTGGTCAGGTGAGCGCCAAATTCGCGACGATGCCAGGCGTTACCCCAAAGGGCGGCCGGGCCGTCGTGGCAATTCTTGAGCAGTTGTGAAACTTCGGCTTGGCAGCATGGCACCAGCGCGATGTGATCGGATTTGGCTTTGAGTGCGCGCAGCCAAGCTTCGTCGGTTGCGGTGTCGCAAGCGTGTAGCGCCAAGGTGAAATGGATTCGTTCGGGCAGCGGTACGTCGATGATTTTGCCGCACAAAACCTCAAAGCGATCTTCAAAGTGTAATTGTTTCGCGAGGTTTTGAACGCGCTCTGCCAAATCGGGACGTACGTCGCAGGCGATCATCCGACCGCGGCCGTGTTTTTTGATGTAGAGCTCAAAAATGACGAACGCCAAGTAGCTTTTGCCAGCGGCGGCATCGAAGAGCACCGGTTCTCGATAACGCTCGAAAACTTCGTCCAGCGTGGGCGCGATTTGGCGGATAAAGTGCTGAATTTGCTTAATTTTTCGGTTCGCATCTGCACTTGCACCGCCACGAGGCGTGACCAATCCAAGCGCCTGAAGCACCTCAATGGACTGGCCTTCCAACAATGTGTCCGCCAGGCTGCGGGGATCGAGCGCTCGGCGCGCCGGTGCATCTCCCGACGCGGGTGCACCACTATTGTTTGTGTGCTTTCTCATTATAACCTTGCGGAATAAAAGAATTATTGTTCGGAAGCTGGACGGCCTTGCGGCGTGAAAAGTTGAATGGGGTGACCCAAACCTTGCAGGGATTCAAGGAGTTCCGGTGTGCCAGCAACCACGATCACGAAATCTTCGGGGCGGGCAAATGTGCGAGCTTGCTCTTGTGCCTCATCTAAAGTAACTGCCGCGATTTTATTGAGGTATTGGAGTGCTGCATCGGCAGGACGACCGGTTTGGGCAAAGCTTTGAAGCATGTCCATTCGATTTTCGATGGTCTCGAATTGGCTTGGGAATGAGAGGCGCAAATCGGACTGCGCTTCGGAAACTTCGGCATCGTTGAGTGGTTCGTCGCTGACAACCTTGAGCAACAATGCGAGCATTTCATCAATGGTTGCGCGGGTGTAGCGGCTGTCGACTTGCGTGTACAAGCCGTAGACACCGGCATCTTTCCAGCGGTTGAATCCACCGCGAGCGCCGTAGCTGTAGCCTTTTTCTTCGCGGATTTTCATGTTCACGCGGCTGGTGAACTTGCCGGCAAAGGGTTCGTTGAACAATTCCTCTGCGTAACGCGCAGGATCACTTGCGCCCGGAGCCCGTCGAACCAAGGCCACGAACGACTGCGTGGCGCCCGGATGTGGCACGAAAACCAAGTGATGTTCAGTGCTGCTCTGCGTAGCAACCGGAATGGACTTCGCTTCCGGAGAACCGGTCCAGTCCGAAAAATACTTGTTCAGCGCGGTGGTTAGCTCAGCCTGATTCATCGCGCCTTCCATGATTGCAATCGCACCCTTGGGCTTAATTGCTTGTGCGTACGCGGCTTTCACATCGTCCAGCGAGATTTTTGCGAGCGTGTCGCGGTTGCCGGTTGGTGCGTTGCCCGCGTAGCCATCACCGTAAAGCGCGTAGCGATAAGCAAGTTGTGCAGTCTGCTGCAAATTCGCTTCACCCGCGAGTGCGCTTGCGATGTGCTTTTGCGACACACGCTCGAACTCGGTTTGCGAGAGATGCGGTTTTTGAATGATTTGGGCGAGCAATGCGAGTGATGCGTCGAATTCGTCTTGCAGGCCCGAGAGATAGAAGGTTACCGAGTCGGTTGAAACGGAGGCTGCAAAATCTGTTGCCAAATTCTGGAATGCATCAGCGAGCTCAAGCGCCGAGTAATCGCCGGCTCCCTCATCCATGAGATCGGCTGTTAACGAGAGCAACCCCGCTTTGTCCGCCGGATCACTCGCTGAGCCCGTGGGCAAAATGAGCGCAAAGTGAAACAGCGGCGCTTTTCGATTTTCTGTTTGCCAAACTTCAATTTCGTTGGCCGTTGTGAAAACCGTCGGTGTTTTGGGTTGATACGCAACGTCTGGCTTCGGTGTCGGCAACTTGGTGCGATCGACAGAAAGTGTGGAACCGCAGCCAGCAGCGATGCAAGATGCGAGAATCATTGAACAAGCAGAAAAACGAGACATCACTTGCTCCTCGGAATCACATCCAAGCGGACGCGCGGTTTCTTGAGCCAGGCAGCGGCGTTTTGCACGTCGTTTGCGTTGAGATTGGTGTAACGCGCCAAATCCGCGCGAGCGGAAGCCGCATTTCCGGTGAGATGCCAGTAATTGCTGATCTCGTGGGCGCGGTCTAACACCCCTTCAAATCGATAGAAAAATGATTTTTCGAAGGCGTGCAAAATGCGTGAAAACTCGGCTTCCGTGGGTGGTGTGGCAAGTGCTTTTTCAAGCGATTCGTCGAGTGCCTTCACCAAATCGTCAAGCGATTGTCCTTGTGCGGCGGTGGCTTGCACCACAAACACGCTCGAAATGCGCGACGATGCTTGATAGGCGTTCACGTCTTTGGCGATTTTTTGTTCGTAAACCAGCGGTTGGTACAAACGCGTCGTTTTACCGTCGGTCAAAAGTGCAGACAGCAAGTCGAGCGCGGCGTCGCCCTCTTCGAAAATCGCCGGCGTGGGCCAAGCCAAGTAGACGCGTGGAAGAGGCACATTGTCTTCTTCGGTAAGGTGAATTTCTTCAGTTAAAACAACGGGTTCCGCTTTGGGGCGTGGAGGAACTTCGCTACCGGCAATTGGGCCAAAGTAGGCTTCAATGAGTTTTTTTGCCTCGCTTGTTTCAAAATCGCCCGCGAGTGTGAGCACGGCGTTGGACGGCGCGTAGTAGCGATGGAAAAAGTTGCGCGCCGTGTCGAGCGTGGCGGCGTTCAAACTTTCCGGATTGCCAATCGCTGTGTGGTCGTATGGGTGACCGCTCTTGTAAATCGCTTCGTAAATGCGAGCGTGTGCCATGCCGTACGGCTGATCTTCGTAGCGCTGGCGGCGTTCGTTGAGAACCACATCTCTTTGATTTTGAAGCTTTTCTTCGCTCAGCGCATCGAGCAGATACGCCATGCGGTCAGATTCCATCCAAAGCGCTAACTCAAGGTAATTGCTGGGGACGCGCTCAAAATAGTTTGTGCGATCGAACGACGTGGTGCCGTTGATGTCGCCGCCAATTTTCATGAACGGCGCAAAGTACTCGTTGTCGAAGTGGCCGGAACCTTGGAACATCAAGTGCTCGAACAGGTGCGCAAAGCCTTCCTGGCCGTCTTCTTCGTTGGCGGAACCCACAAGGTAACGCACTTCAACCGCCACCACCGGCAAAGTTGTGTCGCGCGAAAGCAAAACGGTCAGGCCGTTTTTGAGCGTGTAAGTTTCGACGTTGAGCTCTTCAAGTTGAGCGGCGTTTGAAAGCCCTGGCGTAGCAAGGCCGAGGGCGAGAATGAAAGGCGAGATTCTCACGCTTTGTCCTTCAAAATCAGTAGGTTACGCTTGAACGATTGCTGTCAACCCACCGCGGCTGTGAGACCAAGGCGAGTGCGAAGGTTCAAGTACGGTGCGGAGATGCTGAAGAGGAAGAGATCGCGTACGCGGTCTGCGCTGTCAGCCGACGAAAGTTGCAGGTCGTCGCGCTGAACGAGGCGGCAGGCGAGTTCTAGATCGTCGCAGAAAAGGAGCGCCAATCGATTTGCAATGGCGTCCATGCTGCGCAGCCAATGTTCGGTGTTGTTGCGCTCGGGCTCCATTTCCATTTTGGTGAGGAGCAGGGCGATCGTTTGTAACTGTGCGTCCGGCAGTCGGCGAAGTGATTTGCGCAAGTTCGCGTCGATGTACGCTTCGGGCAATTGCAAGTTGGGCTGCATGACTTGGCGAGTTGTGCAAACCACGGTGCGCAAACGATTTCGGCGTTCTTCGGTGCTGTCGTCCAAATTGGCGAGCGCGTTTTCTGAAGCTGCCAAGTACAAATTGCGAGCGCACAAGAAAGCGACTTCGCGCGGAGATTGGTCGGCCATTAAGTCGCGTTCAATCAACAGCGCTGGTGGATTGGTGATCGCGAGAGAAATGCCGGGAT
>JAZUEA010000302.1:0-2261 GCA_045639945.1 Myxococcota bacterium | reverse complement strand
TCTTGTCTTCCTAAGTCCGCTTGGCCTCCGACTTCAAACGATGTGCCTTCAGGCAGCGAGAAACGAGTGGTCCACGCGCCATCCGGAGTCGCAGGGCGGGTGAGTGCATGCATGGGATATTCCCAGTTGCCCAAAACATCGAGCGAGCCGGCAAGGTAAATCACCGAATCTGCAGGTGTTTCTGCCGGAACATACACGTTAAAGTTCACGTCGTAGTTACCTCGAACGTGTACAGGTAAGTTTGCGGTCAAATCGCCAAGTTTCGCGGTAATGGTTGCGTTGCCCGCTGCATGACCTGTGAGGTGCATGTTGTCCACAGTGCAAATTTCAGGCGCGCTTGACGTGAGTTGGAGCAAACTGTTTGCCCAACTCATTTCAACGTGATTGCCGTAAACCTTGTTGCCCCAAGCAGTTTTTTTGTTTTGCTCAACGTCACCGTAGACGTGCAGATTGAGCATTGTGGGCTCAATTGGGGTTGTGCTGAATAAAAAGCGAATGATGTTTGGTAGACGAGCTGCCCACGTTGCTTCGTTGTGCATACCGCCCACATGTTCGAAATAAGCGACGTGTTGGCCGTAGGTCATGCCGCCATCAAGGAGCGACTGCAAAAATCTGCGAGCTTCATCCAAAACGGCGACCAAACCATCATTGTCGCTGTCTTCGCCCTCTTCATCGCCTTCAGCACTACCGCCATCCAACCATAACCGCGTGAAATCATTTTTGTTTTGTGCAATCGCGCTGGCCCAAGTCATGCCTTCTTCGTTGTTCCAAAACAGTGAACTTGAAACAGCGCCCACGCGACTGAAAACACCTGGATGGTGCGAAGAGATGTAAAGCGACACCAATCCGCCGAGCGAAGATCCTAAAAGTCCGGTGTGTTCGAATTCTGGTTTTGTGCGCACATGTGCGTCGATGAACGGTTTCAGATCGTTGATCAAAAAGTCGGCATAGGCCTCAGCGCCACCACCTACGCCAAAATGTGCGTCGTAACTCGGCGTGTAGTCGAACATTCTGCGTTGATCGCTGTACACACCTACAACGATCAACGGTTCAATGGCGTTTTGCGCAGTGAGCAAATCGACCGTTTCATCGACTTGCCATTCCGTGCCGTATGTCGCCTGCGAATTTTCAAAAATATTTTGCCCGTCGTGCATGTACAAAACGGGATAACGTGCTTCGTGGTTCAGGTAATAGCCGTCTGGCAAGTAGATGACGACGCGGCGGTTGCCCTCAAGTTGAGTCCCCGGAAATTCGTCTATCCACAGAAAACGATTGCCAATTTCCTCGATTTGAACATCTGGAAACGGCCGCGTTAAACCTGCATCCATTGTTGCATCTGGCGTTTCGAGTTCCGCATCCAAACTTGCGTCTGGCAGAACAGCGCTGTCAGGCAAAATTTCGGAATCTGCTTCAACAGTGGCGTCGTGAAGAACAGTGGCATCCGCTAACATGCCGGAATCTTTGCGAACTCCCCAAATATCTCCATCTTCAGGCATATACGCGGGATTGTTCGTTGTGCCGTCATCACACGCAGAAATTGCGAGCAGTGAAAGAAAAAGGGAAGTGCGGGCAAACATTTTTTACCGATTAGTTGGCAGGTTCAGTGGGAACGGCGGCCGGCGCGGGAGCGTTTGGCGCTGCAGGAATTTTACTGGGTGCAGCCGGTGCTTTGAATTTGATCTGCGATTGTGTGCAAATGCGAGAGGTTAAAGCTGTGCGCGTTTCGGCCGGCAACACGTCTACGAGTTTTTCGACTGGAATACCTTCCAAAATCTTGGCTGGATTCAACTCAAAGAACTTATCCGATGCCAAGTAGCCGTAACCTTTGCTCATTCCGTAGCAAACAATGGCCAAACCAATAACGGTCAAAAGACCATAAAATACAATGCTCAAGCCGTGTTTCAAAACCATCACAACGCCGATGAGGGCAAGCACGGCACCAATCGCGACAAGCGCCAACGTTAAAGTGTCAAAAGAGGACATCTTTTCTCCTTAAAATGAATGTGTGGAGCATACGCGATTTCGTAACAGTTTTCATCAGCCTTGAGATGAGTGGGCTTGGGTTAATTTCAATGGTCAACGCAAAATGTTGTGCGCAACGAATTGAGGGAAGTTAGGATGCACCCATGAAGCAAGCGACGATTTCACGAGTTTTTCATCCTGATTGCGCAGCGGCGTTGGCCTACTTGTTTGGTATGACGCCTCCATCTCTCAAGGAAAGTCGAGTCCTTGATTTAACGCCAAGCAAAATCACTTGTATT